>DQLG01000696.1 GCA_015660315.1 Candidatus Latescibacterota bacterium | reverse complement strand
CGGTCTTGAGCAGATAAGCACCCAAACCAATATGGCCGACCTCGTCCCAGGTCGGTGACTTGACCCAGGCGGTGTGCAGGAAGAGGACGGAGAAAATGGCGAAGAAAAGCCCGGGTAACAGGGCGTGGATTTTGTTGGGCCAGCGGTAGGTTATGCTTCGTCGCTTTCGACCTCGAGCTCGTCCAGTGAAAATTCCGCCTCGGGTACCGGCAAGCCCTTTTCTTTGATCTGTCCGCGCATTCGTTTGATATCTACGCGCAACCTGTCGATGCTGTGAGTCAGGCTTTTCTGTTGGTTCGTGAGGTCTTTGGCCTGGGCTTCAAGACTAGCCCCCTCTTCGCGCGCCTCACGCAGTGCCATATTTTTTATGGAGATCTGCTGTTTCATGCGCAATAGCTTACTCGAGCACAGATATTGGATGACTAGGGCGATGCAGATACAAACGACCGTGGCGATCCACCAGTGCATGGCACATTCTCGGTGTAGGTGGTGGGCTAATAGAGGAGTGGAACTCTTGGCTCGACCAAGGCCACTCCTTTTTGTCTGAGAGGTCAATATAAAAAGAATATGAAGGGAAAGTCAACGATATCACCAAGTCCGTGGGCTGCAGGTTACAGCTCTGGGTCTCGGGCTGGGAACTCGATTGTTTGCATCAGGCCCCAGGGTTGGCTAAGATAGTGAAAAATGAACAGAGCGAAATAATCGCGAAAAAAGTAAACGCCCGTGAGTTAAGACAGGGAGTTGCGGTGGCTGAAGACGGGTTGTGGCCGGCATTGACATGGGCGGATAAAATACTCGCCTTCGCCGTGGCCATCTGTGCTATCGGCTTCATAGCGCACGAGCGCGATAGCGCTGCGGTCGGTGGTGTGTTGGTTATCGAGGCGATGGGTGCAGAGCCCGCGACCCGGATGCTGGCGAATCACGGGCTCTTGCGGGTCATGGGGTTATTGGGGGAGAGTCAGATCGAAATTGGCGCACGCGGTGCGCATGTAATTGCCGCCCCCTGTACCCACAAGATCTGTATGCGGCGTGGTTGGATACGGCAGCGGGGCGATCTTGCGGTCTGCGTGCCCAATGGTTTGGTGTTGCGGATTGCCGGGACGGCGGCGGTCGATGCGGTGGTGCGCTGATGTTCAAGCGGCCCGGTGATGTTGCTCGTTTGGGGCTTCTGGCCAGTGCGGCTATCGTGTTATTCGTTTTTGAAGCACTGGCCCCCAGGCCCTTGCCTTGGATGAAGTTGGGTTTGGGAAATTTGCCGGTGTTGCTATCGCTATTGAGCTTTGGCAGCGGTCCGGCGCTGGCGGTGAGCTCGATCAAGCTGGTCGTCGGGGGGTTGCTCAGCGGTGGGTTTGCTGGCCCGGCCTTTGTTATCGGCGGCGGGGCTGGTTTAGTGAGTTGGTTGGTTATGGCTTTGATAAAGCGCTATACTGGAAGACTCTTCAGTGTTGTGGGGTTGAGTATCTGGGGCGCGTTGGCCCATCAGCTCTGCCAGTTGCTGCTCGCCTATGCGTATATCGGCCAAAGTGGCCTTTTTTCGCTATTGCCGCTCTCATTGATCAGCGCTCTGTTGAGTGGGGGGCTAATTGGTCTTCTGGCGTGGTGGACTTTGCATCAGTTGCAGAAAATCGGTTGGTTGAATCGAACATAGGACCGACGGGATTTAGCCGGGGACTTTTCGACGATGGTTATAAATGGATGCGGACAGCATAAGGCCAACCGATAATGTATGAAGACCGATTGCCCACCGCACCGGTCTTCAGTGCCAAAGCCATTGTTACAGGCGGCTTGGGATCGCTGTGTATCGCGATTGGATCCCCCTACGGCAATATGGTCATCCGCGGCTCGTATTTGTCGATTGACTTTAGCACGGCGGGGGCTCTATTTCTCTTCTTCTTGCTGACCGGTTTTTTTAATGCCCTCTTGCGTCGCTTTGCCGCCTCATTGGCGCTCGGGCGCCGTGAACTCATCGTCGCCTACATTATGATGATCGTGGCCTCTGCGATTCCGACGATGGGGCTTAGCGAGTATTTACTGACGATCATTACCGGGGCACAGTATTTTGCCACGCCGGAGAATGAATGGGGATTGTACATTTTGCCGCATCTTCCGCAGTGGATGGTGCCGCAAGACCCCAATGCGGTAAAGTGGTTCTTCGAAGGGGCTCCGATCGGCGTCGGCGTGCCTTGGGAGGCCTGGGTCGAACCGCTGTGTTATTGGGCCGTACTGATTATCGCCCTCTATTTGGTGATGATTTCTTCAATGGTGATTCTGCGCCGGCAGTGGATGGACAGGGAACGGTTGGTCTACCCGCTTGTGCAAGTGCCTTTGCAGATGGCCGAGAACGAGCGGGGAGGGGCTTTAGGCCCTTTTTTTAAGAGCCCGATCATGTGGGCTGGTTTCGTCTTACCTGTCCTCGTCAGCAGTTTCAACGCCCTGCACGCCTATCTCAATTATATACCGGCGATCCAACTCGTCTCGTCGGTGCCTATTTTTCGCAATGAGGTCGGGCTAATTTTTCGCCTCAGTTTCCCGATGGTCGGCTTTTCCTATCTGATCAATCTGGATATCGCTTTTAGCCTGTGGTTTTTCAATACGATCGCCAAATTGATCCGGGGTGGGTTGAGCGTGCTGGGTGTTGGCAGCACTGAAAAACTGGGCATTTACGGTGCGGTCAGCGAACCGATTCTCGCTCATCAGGGGCAGGGGGCATTGATGATGTTGGTGTTCTTCGGACTCTGGGTTGGTCGTGAGCATCTCGGCGATGTGGTGCGCAAGGCTTTCAAGGGCGACGACAGTGTTGATGATAGCGGGGAGATGCTTTCGTATCGCGCCGCAGTTTTTATCTGGCTTGGCGGCGTGGTGGTGATGACCTTATGGATGTGGCAGGCCGGATTGCCGCTGTGGACGGCATTTTTCACCTTGCTAATGGCCCTTATTATCTTCACTGGTTTGACCCGGGTAGTGGTAGAGGGCGGTGTGGCGACGGCGGTGGGGCCCATGATTTCATCGTCTGTACTGGTTTCGGCGGTCGGTTCCACGGTTATCGGCCCTGCGGGGTTGGTGGGCATGGCCTATACCTACGTGTGGGCAGCCGATATCCGTACTTTTGTCATGGCCTCGTGTGCCCACGGGCTCAAGCTCGGAGAAGAGTTGGGGCAGCGTTTGCGTCCGCTTTTTTGGTGTATGCTATTGGCGGTCTTTATCAGTTTGCTCGGTTCTGTCGCCATGATCCTGCACCTAGCGTATGAGTATGGGGGCATAAATCTCAATGGTTGGTTTTTTGGTGGTGGAACTCGCGCCCCTTTTGATTATATTATCACCAAGCTGAATGCGCCGACGGTGCCCAATATTAGCGGCTGGATCCACACTTTTATAGGTGGCGGCATCATGGCCTTACTGGTATTGGCGCGTCATACGCTGCTGTGGTGGCCTTTGCACCCCATCGGTTATCCGATCGGCGCGGTATGGCTTATGGATGAGTTGTGGTTTAGTATTTTTTTGGCTTGGTTGATTAAATTATTGGTGATGAAATACGGAGGCCCCAGGCTTTTTCGCCGGGCCCGACCATTTTTTTTGGGGCTGATTCTCGGCCAGTTTTCCATCGCGGGAATCTGGTTGATCATCGACTTTTATACGGGCATGACCGACAATGTGGTATTCTGGATCTGAGAAAGGCGATCTTATGCCGATGTTCGCTATACGGACCGTGCTGGCGTTAGTGCTGGCTGGAGCGGCGCCGGCCAGCGCGGCTGTGGACTTTGAGGAATTGGCGCAGACCGTTCCGGTCGGGCGGGTGCAACAGACCATGGACTATTTTGCCGATTTGGGCTCCAGGGTCGTGGGCTATCCCGGAGCCGACCAAGCGGCGAAACACGTGCAGGAGCGCTTTAACGCGTTTGGTCTCGACAATATTGTCGTGCACGAGTACGATGTCTCGATTCCAATGGACAAGGGCGGGTTTCTGCGTATAGAAACAAGCGGCGCACAACTGAAACTGCACGGCCTATGGCCCAATCTGGTCAAGACTTCGACATTGCCCGATGGCGGAATGACCGGCCGGCTGATTGACGGGGGGACGGGCGAGTACGCGGATATGGACGGCAAAGTCGTTGAAGAGGCCGTGGTCCTAATGGACTTCAATTCCGGTGATGCCTGGCTCAATGCTTCTTATCTCGGCGCCGCGGCCATCGTATTTATCGAACCAGACTCCACCGTATCTCTCGAGGGTGAAAAGAAATTCCTCAGCATGCCGCTCGATATGCCCAGGTTTTGGGTCAGTCGCTCCGATGGGGAACTGCTGCGCGACGAGCTGGTGGGGGCTGGTGAACTCGCGGTCCACCTCGAATACCGCATGGATTGGGAACGGCGCCCCGCTTGGAATATCCTCGGTTCGATTCCCGGTTACGATCCACTGATGAAAGAGGATGTGATCGTCCTGGAGAGCTATTACGACGCGATGTCGGTTGTTCCGGCTCTTGCACCAGGTGCGGAGCAGGCTTCCAGTATTACGGCCTTATTCGAGTTGGCGCTCTATTTTCGCGAACACCCGCCGGCGCGGACGGTCGTATTCTTGGCAACATCCGCCCATCATTTGGGTATGCGCGGGGTCGACGATTTTATTCAGCGTTATTTGCGCAAGGAAGATCCCTTTATAGACCACATGCTCGTGCGCAGGGTGGTCGAAGCGGCGCTCGTCCGCAATATGATCGAGAAGGACGGGGTCGGCTATGCGGTCGGCGAAGAGGAATTTACCGGTAAAGAGGCCCTGGTCCGCAATATAGTCGAAGGGGATACTACGCTGGTCGTTCGCATCGCCGATGCCGCCCTCGCTGAGGG
>DQLG01000607.1 GCA_015660315.1 Candidatus Latescibacterota bacterium | reverse complement strand
TGACGAAAATGCAAAGGAGCTAGGAGATGGCTGAGACGCCGCAAGCCAACGAGGGAGACGCCGAGGATATAATAAACCCGGTTGCCGCGCCGCAGGAAACTGTGGCTAAAGGGGAAGCGCCGGCAGGGGACGATGCAAGTGGGGCGGAGGCGTCTGGGAAGGATGAGGGCGCAATAGCTACTACTGAATCGAGTCCGGAGGCTGATGTAGCCGCCGCTCAGGCGCCCATACCAGAATCAAAAGAGCTGAGTGCTGAAACCGGTGTTGCAAATGGCGATCAAGCCGCGCTAGAGGCTCCGGTTGAAGCCGCCGAAGAGGCGGAGAAGCCGGTTCAGGCACCAGGCGAAACGAAGGATGAGACGGTAGTCGAAGCGCCTGCTGAAGCGCCTGTTGAAGCGCCTGCTGAAGCGCCTGCTGAAGCGTCTGTTGAAGCGCCTGTTGAAGACTTTGCGCAAATGCTCGACGAGGATGGCAGCACAGAGGCTGCCGCTGCGGTCAATACGGGTGATAAGATCAGCGGTGTGATCGTTAAGATTGAGGGCGAGAGTAGTTTTGTAGACTATGGCGGTCGCGGCGAGGCGGTAATCCGCACTAACGAGCTCAATGATCCGAAGGGTGAACTGCTCTTCAAAGTTGGCGATCCGCTTGAAGCCTTTGTCGTCTCTACTGGTGATGAAGTGCAAATAAGCCGTGGGTTGAGCCGTCAGGACGCGCAGGCGGACGTCCTCTATCAGGCTTATAAAGCGGGCATGCCGGTAGAAGGTCAGATAGACGCGATCAATAAGTGGGGCTTGGGTGTGACGATAGAGGGTGATGTGCGCGGGTTTTGCCCGATCTCGCAAATCGATACTAAGTATGTCGAAAACGCCGAAGAGTACCGCGGCCAAAAGATGGCCTTCAAGATTATAGAGTTTCGACATAAGGGTCGTGATATCGTCGTCTCGCGGAGGGCTTTGCTTGAAGCTGAGAAGGACAAGGCCGCCGGGTCCGTGCGCGATGGCATCAAAAAGGGGGCTGAGTTTGATGGCGTGGTTACCCGCCTTGAATCGTTTGGCGCCTTTGTCGCTTTGGGCGCGGGCGTCGAAGGTCTGGTGCACGTCTCCGAAATTAGCCACAACCGCGTCGCTCATCCAAAGGACGTCTTAAAACAAGGCCAAGAGATCAAGGTCCAGGTATTGCGCACCAAGGACCTTGGCAAACGGCGTAAAGAACGCATATCTCTTTCGATCAAGGCGATGGAAAAGGATCCTTGGCAGGAAATAAAAAAGCAATTCCCTGTTGGCAAGGTTGCCGAGGGCAAGGTCGATGGCTTGGAAGATTTTGGTGCCTTTGTCGAGTTGGCCGAAGGTGTTCGCGGGATGGTCCACGTTTCAGAGATCGCCGACCGCCGTATCGGCCATCCGCGCGAGGTGTTGTCGATCGGTGAGCAGACGAAAGTCGTAGTACTTGATGTCGATACCCGACGGCAGCGTTTGCGTCTTTCGATCCGTCAGGTTGACCAACTAGAATCTGCTGCCAATCTCAAGGAATTCCGCGAGCGCCAACAGCAAGAGGAGCAGGAGATCCAGGGCAGCAACGTGATGTTCGACGCGCTCCAGCGCGCCAAGCTAATCGACTGAAATGGGCCTCGTCGACTCGATATTCAGCCATGAGCGCGAGGGGTACTATGGAGAATACGGTGGTGCTTTTATCCCAGAGATATTGCGCACGACCCTCGACGAGCTGATCGACGTTTTTGACTCCGCCCGCAGCGACCCGGCCTTTTGGGACGAATTTCTGCAGGTGATGCGGACCTACTCCTGTCGCCCGACCCCGATCACCCACCTTGAGAATCTTTCCAACGAGGTGGGGGGCGCGCAGATTTACCTAAAACGCGAAGACCTCAACCACACCGGCGCGCACAAGGCCAATAATGTCATGGGCCAAGGGCTCTTGGTGCGGCGGATGGGCAAAAAACGGGTAATCGCCGAGACCGGTGCCGGTCAGCACGGTGTGGCCACCGCGACGATGGCGGCTAGGCTCGGCTTGCAATGCACCATCTATATGGGGGCTGTCGATGTTGAAAGACAACGGCCCAATGTTTTTTGGATGGAGCAATTGGGGGCTGAAGTCGTATCGGTTACCGACGGATCCGCCACCCTCAAGGACGCGATCAACGAGAGCCTGCGCGATTGGGCACATTCGATGGCCAATACGCACTATGTGCTTGGCACTGCTTGTGGCCCACATCCCTTCCCGCAAATTGTCGCCTATTTCCAACGCGTTATCGGCGAGGAGAGTCGCGAGCAGATGCTGTCGGCGCCCGGATGTCTGCCTGACAAAGTGTTCGCCTGTGTCGGCGGCGGCTCCAACGCCACGGGCATATTTCTGGGTTTCCTCGATGATCCACAAGTTGAACTCGTCGGGGTCGAGGCCGGTGGTTTGGGTCTCGCGACCGGCGAGCATGCCGCGCGATTGGCCGGCAAGGTTGGTTCGCCGGGTGTGGCTCAAGGCTATAAGACTTATTTCTTCCAAGACTCCGAAGGACAGATGCAACACACGCACTCGGTTGCTGCCGGGCTCGATTATATAGGTGTCAGTCCGATTCTGGCGCATCTTTCCGATATCGGCCGGGTGCGCGTGGAGTCGGCGACTGATAAAGAAGTGATCGATGTTTTGAAACGCATGATGCGCGCCGAGGGCATCATTGGCGCATTGGAAAGCACGCACGCCGTGGCCGCGGCGCTGCGCGAGGCGAACTCGATGTCGGCCGATGAGACTGTGTTGGTCAATCTCTCCGGTCGAGGTGACAAGGATATCTTCACCATCGCCGATGCGCTCGAAGACGAGAATTGGAAACGCTTCCTCAAGGACAAGGTTGGTAAACTGTGAATCTGCAAGCCTATATCGCGGAACAGCTCACAGAACGCAAAGTCCTGTTGATGACGCACCTGATCGCTGGCTTCCCCTCGCTGGAGGCGAATTGGCGGATGTTGGAGATTATGGCTGAGGTCGGGGTCGACCTAGTTGAGTTGCAAATGCCCTTTAGTGAGCCGGTCGCCGACGGCCCCGCTTTCGCGATGGCCAACCAAGAGGCGCTCGAAGGCGGAATAACGCTCGATAAGTATTTCGATTTGTTGTGCCGCTCGACCGAGGTCTTTGCCTTCCCGCACCTGATGATGGGTTACTATAATACGGCTTATCGTTTGGGGCACGGCCGTTTTTGTCAGCGTTTGCAGAGCAATGGCGGCTGTGGTTTTATCTTGCCGGATTTGCCGATAGAAGAATATCGAGACCTCTTCACTGAGAGCGCTGAGCGCGAGTTGACCTCGGTGATGTTGATGACACCGACGAATACCGACGAGCGACTCGCCAAAATCGGTGCCAAGGCCAATGGTTTTGTTTATGCCGTGGCGCGCAAAGGCGTCACGGGTAGTCATACCGATCTTGGAGATGAGCTTTACGAGTTTATCGCGCGTTGCCGCCAGGCGACGGATTTGCCGCTCGGCATCGGTTTCGGTTTGCGTTCGGGGGATGACCTGCGTCATTTACATGGCCATGCAGAAATTGCTATCGTCGGTTCCGAACTGCTCAATACTTGGCAGCGCGAGGGAGAAGAGGGGTATCGCGCCCTCTTACAAGATTTGGCCGCCGGCCGCAGCTAACGCATCGCCCGTTATTTTTCCTCGCGATTCGAATTCGATCCGTTCTGTACATCGTTTGATTGCGACATTTTCTTGCCCTACTATATCCCAGCCAAAGTCGTTTTCGCAAGATTAAACCTTTGACGATCGATAAAATTCCTCACGCTTGATGAAGGGGGAACGTGCGTCAGACTGTGTCGGCAAACGTATCGCTCGGCTTTGCTCGTTTCAATCCATATACAAGCCGCCATTAACATCGATTGTTTCACCGGTGATATGTTTCGAATCGTCCGACGCCAAAAAGAGTGCGCAATACGCGATGTCTTCCGGTTGGCCCGGATGACCGATCGGGATTGTTGCTTTTAACGCGTCGTGTTGAGGAGCAGAGGTCATGGCAGTATCAATTACGCCCGGGGCGATGGCGTTGACACGAATATTTTCCGGGGCCAAGGCACGGGCGAGACCGATGGTCAAAGTGTGCACGCCGGCTTTGGCTGCGGCATAGGGGGGGCCTGCCGCCAGCCCACCCGTTTTGGCCGCGAGAGAGGTCATATTGATAATGACTCCGCTTTGTTTTGCCTTCATAGGGCTTATGGCGGCCTGGGCGCAGAGGAAGGTGCCTTTCATATTGATATTGACGATGCGATCCCAGTCCTCTTCGCTGCAAGTCTCAAAGTCAGTATAAACTAGATACCCCGCGTTGTTGACCAGGATATCAAGCTGGCCCAGACGTTCGAGAGTCAGGTCCATTCCGTTGAGCACGGAGGCTTTTGCGGATACGTCCATTGCCAAACCAAAGGCCTCTGGGCCGATCTCGGCGGCAGTGGCCTCGGCGGTAACCGGGTCGATATCGGCGATGGCGACCCGGGCTCCTTCGCGAGCGAAAAGTTCTGCGATGGCCTTACCTATACCGCGGCCCCCGCCAGTGATCAATGCTGTCTTATTCTGTAACTTACCTGTCATAGCGATAGACCTTTTTTCTATTGGAAAATGAGCAGCATGGAGACGATTCCGAATGCGATACCGATTAGACCCAACCGGCTTTGCGTTTCTCGCCAGATGTATTGCGCGCACAGATTGTCGAGCATGACTACGGCGCTGCCGTTCAATGGGAAGAACAGAGTGCCAGGGAAAAGGCTGAGCGAGGTGAGCGTGGCGCCAAGGGCGACGAGATTAAATAACCCGATCCCAATGCCCATACCAAGGTCGCGGGCGCGGGGTTTTAATCCGCGGTAGAGTACGAATAACGCGCCGAGCAGTCCGGCGCTCAGCGCAGTTATACAGAGCACGTGCATGCGTTGTTCGTCGAGTCCGGCGTAGTGGACCCAGCGCAAGCAGCAATGGCTAATGCCCTGCAGTAAGAAAATTGCCAGCATAAGCGGCAGCGATTTCGCCGAGTTTGTACCATGGTGGGCTGAAGGTTGCCATGTCATCAGCACGAGCGAGGCCAGGGCCAGGCCAATGCCCAGGTATTGCAATGTACTGGCCGTTTCTCCCCAGACTAAAATGCCGTAGGCGATGGGAACGAGTATGGCCAGACGGAAGGAGGTCAGGACGACGCCGACGCGCGCTTTTTCCAATGCATGTGTCATCACTAACATCGAGACGATAAAACTGAGCCCAGTCGCCGAGCCGACCAGCAATACCATCGGCGGGAAATACAAGGTGCTGGACCAGGCGAAATAGAGCATCAGGGTCAAGGCGATTGTCAGGTAGTTCGCCGGGACAACGATCGGGGCGGACAAACCACGTCGTTGCGACCACTTCCACAACTGGCCGAAACCAAAGGACAGCATACAGGCGGTGATAAGCCAGAACAAGGGCGGAGTTCCACTGTGAAGGTGGGTAATTGGCAAAATTAAAGGCACGTTGATCGACAAGCACAGGCAAGGTAAAGGCTTATAAACCTCTTCGCAAGCCTTATATTTCATACGAAAAAAGACAGCGAATCGATCGAGGTAAAATGCAGGAATCCGGGCAGGAGAAAACGCGTGTCGTGAATCTCGCTGAAAAACGCGAGGTGTTGGCGGAGACAGTGAAAGAATTGCTGGCGCGGTCGGTGCTTGGGGTCGCTAGATACCGCTTATTTTGGTTGTTGGTTTGTTTGCTGGGCACCCTCTTGGCCGGGGTGATGGTCGATGTTTTTCAGGCGCAATTGGATTCGCTGGCGCTACTGTTGGTCTTCGTGCCGGCGATCATGGCGATGGGCGGCAATACGGGTATTCAGACGTCGATGGTGACCGTGCGCAATCTGGCGACCGGGCAAATGGCACAGAGCAGTATCGTGTCGACGATTACGCATGAGTTGACCACGGCGGTGATCATGGGATTGGTGTTGGGGCTGTTGGTTTTTGTGGTCGCCCAGTTTTGGACGGTGGAGACCGTCTTGGGTGCTTGTGTGGGCGTGGCGATGTTGGCGGCGATTTTATTCTCAGCGGCCCTGGGTTTGTTGG
The DNA here is from genome assembly GCA_015660315.1 of Candidatus Latescibacterota bacterium. Taxonomy (GTDB): domain Bacteria; phylum Latescibacterota; class UBA2968; order UBA8231; family UBA8231. Next base: position 4,077 of record DQLG01000607.1, on the reverse strand, counting down.
TACCCTTGTTTTTTCGCAGCATCGGACTCGATCCTGCGGTGGCCTCCGGGCCATTGATTACTACCCTAAACGATGTTTTCTCCCTAGCGATTTATTTTGCAATAGCAAGAATTTCGCTGGATGTGTTGTTTTGATGCTGCTGCGTATTATCGGCTGAGTCGCGGTCTTATGGGGATGTGGCAGTCACAGGATTGCCGAAGAGCCCTGGACGGTTCGTGTGGCCCCGTTACTGCGGGGCCAACTCGACCTCGGTGGGGATATGGTGCCGGTTGATGAGGGCTTGTTATCGCGTTTTTATTTGCAGCGCGATGACCAGCCGGCTTGGTGCGGACCGACGGGCCCTAAGTCGCAGGCCGATGCGCTGGTGCTGATGCTAGCTCGAGCGCAAGAAGACGGATTGCGCGAACAAGATTATGCCCTCGAAAAACTGAGGGCGGAAATCGCGCAGTGGCGTGTTCCGGGAGCTCAGCCGGACCTGAGGCGCCTGCTTGGTCTTGATGTGATGTTAACCCGGGCTTTCCTGGCCTATGCGGGGCATTTACAGCGTGGGCGCATCGATCCGCGGACTATTCATCCCGAATGGAATACGCCGGTGCAATCCGCGGATTTGATCGGACTATTACAGACGGCATTGGATATGCGGCAAGTCGGATCCGCGTTAGAGCGCTTGCGGCCGCCCCAGGCTGGGTATTATCACTTGCGACAGGCTTTGCGGGTGTATCGCGCGATTGCGGCAAGGGGTGGTTGGCCACTGCTCGAAACCAGGGCCGATACGATGCTTGTGAGGCGTTTGCGCGAAATGGGTGATCTACCGGTGGGCATTGATACGCCGGACCGGGGGCAACTTTCCGCGGCGATCGCCGACTATCAAGAACGGCATGGGCTTGCGGTCCACGGGCGGCTTGACGGACAGACGTTGGCCGAGTTGAATCGGCCGGTGGAGGAACGGTTGGCCGCGATAGAGCTGAATCTAGAACGCTGGCGGTGGCTACCCCACGACCCGGGCACCCGATATATTTTAGTGCGCATCGCCGATTACGAGCTCGACGCGGTCGAAGGCGGCAAGACGGTGCTCAATATGCGGGTCATCGTCGGCAAGCCCTTTTGGCGCACGCCGGTCTTCAGCGCCAAACTTACCAGCACGGTGTTCAATCCCTATTGGTATATCCCGCGCAGTATCGCCGTCAAGGAGATTCTGCCGCTAGTCAAACGCGACCCCGACTATTTGCAACGTCGGAATATTATCGTGACCTCGGGTATGGGTTTGCAATCGTCACCGGTAGATCCCAATAGCATTGTTTGGTCGGGACTGAATGCCGACGACTTCGAATATTCCTTTACACAGGCGCCGGGGGAGGGCAATCCGTTGGGACGGATTAAATTTATCTTTCCCAACCTCTATAATGTCTACTTACACGATACGCCGCATACTCAGCTATTTGCCGAGAAGGACCGCGCGTTTAGCCACGGTTGTATTCGCTTAGAGAAAAGCGCGGAATTGGCCGAGCACATTTTACGCGGTCAGGGGCACTGGCCCTTGGCGCGAGTCGAGCGAGAATTGGCCAGTGGGATAAATCGCGAAGTCGTGCTGGTGCGGCCCCAGCCCGTCTACTTGCTCTATTGGACGACATGGGTCGACGAAGAAGGGCTATTGCAATTTCGTCGCGATGAATACGATGCGGATCACTTATTGCGGCAGGCTCTTCGGTATCGATAAATCATAGCGGGTTGGATTTTCTGCTATTCCTGCTCATATTGGAAGCAGCGGATTTATGTTGGCTTTAAATGCACGACGCGATAGGGAGTGGTTATGAGAGATGTCGTCGGATTGATCTTAGGTGGTGGGCAGGGTTCGCGGCTTTTTCCGTTGACGCAGTTTCGCTCTAAACCGGCGGTGCCTATTGGCGGCAAATACCGCTTGATTGACATTCCGATCAGTAATTGCATCCATTCGGGCATCAATCGAATTTTTGTGTTGACCCAGTTCAACTCGGCTTCGCTGCACCGGCATATCAGCACCACCTATCGCTTTGATTCGTTCTCCGACGGCTTTGTCGAGATTATGGCGGCCGAGCAGACCCAAGACAGCGCCGATTGGTACCAGGGCACAGCCGACGCGGTCCGCCAACAACTCAGGCACTTATTGTCGCGAAAATCGGATCAGGTTTTGATCCTGTCGGGGGATCACCTCTACCGCATGGATTACCGCGCCTTTATCGAAGAGCATCGCGACCGAGGTGCCGACGTGTCGATCGCGGTTAAGCCGGTCTCGCGACAGGAGGCGCCTTCGCTGGGCATATTGAAGATCGACGACCAAGGGCAGATCGTCGATTTTTGCGAAAAGCCACAGAGCGATGCCGAACTCGATGAGTTGCGCCTCGACGAAGCGCCGGGCGAAAACCCCAATGAGTTATACATGGCTTCTATGGGCATCTACATTTTTGAGCCACAGGTACTCGTCAGCCTGTTGATGGGCAGCGACCAGGACGATTTTGGCAAACACATCATCCCCGACGCGATCCACAAGGTCGGCGTCTATGCGCATACTTTCGACGGCTATTGGGAGGATATCGGGACAATTCGCTCTTTTTATGAGGCAAATTTGGCGCTTACTGACTCGGCGCCGCCCTTTAATTTCTACCACTCCGGAGCGCCCATTTATACGCATGCGCGATTTCTTGCCGGCACGCGCCTGGAAAATTGCCGTATCGAACGAGGGATCGTCTGCGAAGGGTCCTATATTCGCTACGCCCAGATTGAGCGTTCGGTGATCGGAATTCGCTCAGTGATCGGCGCCGGTTGTCAGATCGCCAATTCAATTGTAATGGGCGCGGATTTTGATGAGACGACCGCGGATCTCGCACGCAATGCCGCCCAGGGCATTCCCAATGTTGGCATTGGCGCCAATACGACGATTGACGGGGCGATTATCGACAAAAACGCGCGCATCGGCGACCAGGTCAGCATAACCAATAGCGCTGGCGTGAAGGAGGCGGAGGGGGCCAATTATTATATTCGTGACGGGATCGTGGTTGTTGCCAAGGACGCGGTAATCCCATCGGGCACGGTTATCTGACTCGAAGAATATTAGCGCGCGGAACAAATACAAAAGGGGGACGGGCTGAGTAGAAGCCCGTCCCCCTTTTGTATTTAGATGTTGTTGAAGACCGGAGAAACTGTAACATAATCGTAACAATCGCGTAACAAGACCGGACTCATGGCATGTAAAATTGTGCTATGATAAGATTAGCTTATTTTATCACTCAAATTTAGCCCGCAGATGGCAAGATTTTATACCCAAGGGAGTATCGTAAGCACAATGAAAAAGCCGGCGTTGTTACTTTGCGCAGTGTTGTTGTTGGGCGTTGCCGCGGCCAATGCGGAAGACGCTAAGATCAAGGGGTATATATTCGGCGATTATTATGCGGTGCTGGCCGCCGACGAGGCTGAAGGGAAATTGCCGGCCAAGGGCGTGCATCTGATGCCGAACCTAGTTGTCGCGCTGCCCGACGGCCTCGACCCCAATATCCAGGGCCGTTTGACCTTCTATTACAAGTTTTAATTCGATAATTCAGTGAAGGCCGCCGCTGGGCAAAAAAGGATCGACCTGCAATGCGACATCACCTCCAATATTGAGGTCTACTGTGATGTTAAATTGATAGAACAGGCCTTGATTAATTTGCTCTATAACGCGATTAAATATACTCCTAAAGACCGTCAGGTCATGGTCGGTGCGCGCAAGGCGAATAAGGGTGACCGCATTTCTCTTTATGTTGAGGATAAGGGCATTGGTATCCGCTTAGAGGATCGCGGTCGAATATTTGAGCATTTTTATCGCGTCGATAAGGGGCGTTCGAGGGCGATGGGCGGGACGGTATCGGGTCTGGCGATTGTGCGGCATATCGTTGAAGCGCACGCAGAGCAAGTGAAAGTCGAGAGCAGGGTAGGTGAAGGAGCCACATTTACTATCGGCTTGCAGCTGGCCTCTTGAAGCTATACTGTCATATCTTCCTTTATTTTCTTATATTTACCCTTTTGTATTACAATTACCTCTTTTCAAAATGGTCACCTATGGGG
>DQLG01000185.1 GCA_015660315.1 Candidatus Latescibacterota bacterium | reverse complement strand
TCGCCTATGAAGAGAGCGGGCCAACCCGCCGAAATCGCCGCCGCGGTGGTGTGGATGTGCTCGGACGCGGCGTCTTTCGTCACCGGACAGACGCTATCGGTCGACGGCGGAGTAATCGCCGGTCTGACACCGAGTCATTAAAAACCGTTATGCAACTGCGAGAAGTCAAAACCGATAAGGGTTGGAAGGTTGAAATCGTCACGGACGAACGATCCATCGCCCGTCTGTGGATCGTCGACCGACAGATGCGCATCGGACCATGCCCCGTTTTTACAGGGGGCATCGCCGGTGTCGGCACCGACAGCGAATACCGCAACCAAGGTCTGTCGCGCCAGGTTATCGACGCTGCGGTCGAGCTGATGCGGCGCGAGGGTTACGACGCTGCGATGCTTTTTGGCATCAAAGATTTCTACCACAAATTCGGCTTTGCCACCTGCTTCCCCGAAAGGCTGCTCTACCTAGAGGTGCGCGACGCCGAGCGGGCGAAAAAACAACTCGCCGTCCGCGCCATGCGCCAAGCAGACCTACCGCAGATTGCCCGCCTCTATAATCGCGATCACGCCGAACGCACCGCCTCCATTGTCCGCGACCGCGCGTGGAGCGGTTTTCCGATGGGTTCTGATTTCGAAATAGACACCGATACCAAGGTCGTGCTCGACAAACGGGGAAAGGTCTGCGGCTATATCGTCTGCGACAAGGACGACGAGCGTTGTCGCACAGCCGAAATCGGCGGACAGGGCGATGCCGTCTTCAGCACTATTCTACACTATCTCGCCCAACGCGCAGTGCAATTGCGACGAGAGGAGATTTCACTCAGTATAGCGGTCGACCACCCCTTCGCCCGCTACTGCCGCCCATTCGGCTGCCGCGACCAGACCCGCTTTCAGCGCAACTGTGGACCGATGGGGCGCATTATCAACCTGTTACCTTTCTTCGCCAAGATCCTGCCCCTGCTCGCCGAGCGCTGGGGCCAGCAAGACCGCGATCGCACCTTGGCGTTGCGGGCGGATATCGGCACTTGCGCACTGAACTGGAAACGCGGCAGGCTAACGACTAGTGACTCCGCGGCAAAAGGCGCGTTGAGCGTTCGCGTCGAGCAAGACGCGCTTATGCTATTAGCCATGGGCTACCAGACCGCCGACGACCTACAGACGCAAGGTAAACTGAAAGCCGACAAAGCTACGCTGGCCCTATTATCGCGGCTCTTTCCCTTGCAAACCGCCCATATGTCCTGGCCGGATCGCTTTTAAATTTCTCTTCATCTTAATCTAACGGAGCACACCATTGGCTAAAAAAATTAAAATCGGCATCATCGGCTTGGGCTGGCCCGGACGCGAACACCTAAAAGGCTACAAACAGTGCGCCGATGCCGAGGTCGTCGCCCTCTGCGATATGAATACCGAGCTGGCCGGGCAACAAGCTAAAGAACACGATATCGCCCACCTCTTCACCGATCACAAGCAAATGTTCAAAGAGATCGACCTCGACGCGGTCAGCGTCTGCCTGCCGAACTTCCTGCACGCCCCGATCACTCTCGACGCGCTAAAGGCGGGCAAGCATGTGATCTGTGAAAAGCCGCCCGCCCTCGATGCCAAGCAGGCGCGCAAGATGGCCGATACGGCCAAGAAAAACAAATTGACGCTGATGTACGCGCTTTGCTTGCGCTTCGGTGGGGCCGCCAAATTGGCCAAAGACTATATCGAGCAGGGCGAGCTCGGCGAGATCTATTATGGCCGCGCCGTCTACCACCGCCGCCGCGGCATTCCCATGGGCTCCGGCTCGTGGTTCGTCGACAAAAAGCGCAGCGGCGGCGGCGCGCTGATCGATATCGGCGTGCACGCGCTCGACTCGGCCTGGTGGTTGATGGGTTGCCCAAAACCGGTCTCCGTCTCGGGCAGCGCCTACCAGAAATTCAAACGCGTCTTGCCCAAGGGCGCGCACTTCGACGTCGACGACTCGGCTTTCGCGCTGATCAAATTCGCCAATGGCGCAACGCTAAACCTCGAATGCAGTTGGGCGCTCAACCTACCCGGCGGCAGTGTAATGCAGATTGCCGGTACTCTCGGCGGTCTCGAGCTCAACCCATTGAAAATTTACCAGGAGCGCAAAGGCGTCGCCGTCGACATCACCCCCGAGGTACCCAACCTCGACGCTTTCGCCGGGCAGACCGGGCATTTCATCGAGTGCATACAGAAGCGCAAAACGCCCTTGATGTCGGGCGAGCAAGGTGTGCAACTGATGCAAATATTGGACGCCATCTACAAATCTTCGGCGACGGGGAAAGAGGTTCGGATTAGCTAGCGACTAAGAATAACAAAGCATTTTTAAGATTTCGGAACCCAACCGTTCGCTTGGGCGTTGAATCTATGCAGGTCGAACCGGTCTTCGATCTGCATCCCTCCCTTGCGGCAAGAGGCGCTTCTCCTTGGGGCGCGCCTCTTGCCGTTATTCTTTTGTCTGATTCACTGTGCGCTTTATCCCGCAATCGCTTCTCTGCATTTACCGCATCCTCGTTGCTCGGCACATTTTTCACACAGCTATCACCCGACAACCCTTCTCCTCCTATATATAGATAGAACGTATGCGCGAGCACGCGCCCGATTATATGCATACGCTTGACCCATGTCTTGAATAAGTTTATTTATTATCATATATAATCAAATATAACACCCTTTTAAAGGCCCTAAAACGCGCGCTAAGCAATTTTGCACATAAAAGGGGTTGGCTCTCGTTTGTGGGTTTGTACGACGCCTCAAAGGCCGTTTCTGGCTACTACAGGGGCAAATCTGCGAGATAACTTGTGAAAATAGTCTCTTACATTGAAGCTGGGAGTCAACGATTTGGCCAAAGAACTCGCTTGTTGGGCACAATATCCCGATTTTATGACTGTGACGCAGGCGCAGGTTTTACTCAATGTGGGGCGCGCTACGATTTATCGCTGGATTGAAGCGGGGACTTTGCCGGGAGCAATACAGATTGGCGATACTTGGCGAATTAGCCGCGAAATGCTCAAGCGGTATGTGGAGGGGCATATGACGCGGGGTTGAAATCATAAGAGAGGGGTGGTGCGAAATAAATGTCGCACTGGAGAACCGCTCATGAAAGGGCGTAGCACCGACGAGAATCCGGTTTTGCGGCAAGTCGATGGTGTTAAAACGGCTCATTCCATTTGCCCCGCTCGCGGTCAATGGGGAGCATGCTCCTGATTGTTGCAGCTTGACTGGTGACCTGCCCGCCTTAAATAATGGTCCGCTCCAATACGGCTAAGGCCTGGATAGTCAAGCATTTGCGACTATATTCATTGAGTCGTGTTCCTCGCCTGCTGTAGATTTAACCGCATGAAGATTACCGCTTATAATCCTTATACGCGAAAAAGATCGCTCAAACCAACGAGATCTCGAACGTAAAAAAGTTCAATCGACAAGATGCGTCTGCCATATTTTTAAATGTTAGCCAACTTAACAGATTGAGTAACCTTGGGATACAACAATCTAAAATCATGCGTCTTGGATCTAGAACGGAACGGGCATCTTGTCCGCGTTCAGGAGGAGATGGATCCCCATTTAGAAATGGCTGAAATTCAGCGCCGCGTATATGAGGCACAAGGTCCGGCCATTTATTTTGAGCGAGTAAAAGGCAGCCCTTTCCCGGCGGTTTGTAACCTGTTTGGGACTATGGAACGCAGCCGGTTTATGTTTCGCGACACGCTGCGAGCGATGCAAAAAATCATGGAGCTCAAGGCCGATCCCTCGGCCCTGATGAAAAAACCGTTCGCCTACCTGGGCCTGCCTTGGGTCGGCGTGCAAGCCTTGCCGCGCAAGGCGAGGCTTGGCGCGCCGATCCTCTACGGAAAAACCACCATTAGCGCACTACCTCAGATCAAATCTTGGCCCGATGACGGTGGCCCTTTTATTACCCTGCCACAAGTGTATACCGAGCACCCCAATTCGCCTAGTCCCATGCAATCTAACGTCGGTATGTACCGCATTCAGTTGGGGGGCAACAAATATGTAGCCGACCAGCAAATCGGGATGCATTATCAGATTCATCGAGGCATCGGCGTTCATCACCATGCCGCGCTGGAAAAAAGCGAAGACCTGCGGGTGAGCATCTTCGTAGGCGGGCCCCCCTCCCACACCTTTGGGGCGGTAATGCCCCTTCCGGAAGGGCTGGCTGAAGTGATGTTTATGGGGATGTTGGGCGGTAAAGCCTGGCGCTATGTGCAGCAAAACGGTCATACCTTGTCGGCAGATGCTGATTTTTGCATCGTGGGCAAGGTCTCCCATACAACGTTACCGGAAGGCCCCTTTGGCGACCACTTGGGATATTATAGTCTGGCGCACGATTTTCCGGTACTAGAAGTAGAAGCGGTCTACCATCGCAAAGATGCCATATGGCCTTTTACCGTGGTCGGCCGGCCGCCCCAGGAAGATACTAGTTTCGGGCAATTGATCCACGAGATCACCGAGCCGGTGGTGCCGAGTGAGATCGCCGGCCTACATGCAATGCACGCCGTGGATGCAGCCGGCGTTCACCCATTGCTGCTTGCTATTGGCAGTGAGCGCTACGTCCCCTATGGCGAGCGCAAACCGCAAGAGATTCTCACCATCGCCAATGCGATTTTAGGCTTTAGCCAGGCATCATTGGCCAAGTATCTGATGATTATTGCGAAAGAAGACAATCCCCAGCTGGATATCCACCACATCGATGTATTTATGGCGCATCTGCTGGAGCGTGTCGATTGGACCCGAGACCTCCATTTTCAAACTCGAACCACTATGGACACACTAGATTATTCGGGCAGTGGGTTTAATGAAGGGTCCAAAGTGGTCATCGCAGCTGCAGGCACAAAACGCAGAGATCTAGCCTCTGAGCTGCCGAGAGAGATGAAACTTCCGCAGGGATTCAGTAACCCAAGCGTCTGTCTTCCTGGGATCATCGCGGTGCAAGCGCCTCGCTTCAGCGACCGAAAAGTCGCTGAAGATCAAGCAAATGCATTTTGCAGATACCTAAAAGAGGCCGGCTTCGCCAACGGATATCCCTTACTGATATTGGTAGATGATGCGGAATTTGCCGCCGCAAAACTGAATAATTTTCTGTGGACTACTTTTACGCGCTCCAATCCCTCTCACGATATTTATGGAGTGGATAGTTTCACCGAGTACAAGCATTGGGGTTGCCATGGCCCGTTGGTGATCGATGCCCGGATCAAGCCGCACCATGCCCCCCCTCTGGTAGAGGACGCAAAGGTTACAGCCCGGGTAGATCAACTTGCCGTTAAAGGAAGGCCCCTACACGGTATTATTTGATATCGATCAGCACAGCGGTAGAACGTTACATGCAAGCGCATGCTGGATGACCCAACCACTTCGACCCGACATATCGAGCACAAAGGGTGCCGGCCACTATGATTTATATTGAGGAGATACTCACGATGGAAACACAGATCCCACTCATTAGTACCCGAACAAAGGGCCCGTTGGGGCTCGCTCACCTTCCGAGGCTATGGCTGAAAATGCGTCTGTCGGCAAAGGGAACATTGGCCGATGGATACCGATCGGGCAAAGGCGGGTTTGATGGCGCACTACTCGAAGCTCTGGGAATCGATTCGACCGCCGTTGTCGCCTTCGTAAACAAGGCGCAGCCGAGCTACCTGGCGTTCGAGGCCTGGGTAAAGGAAAATGCAAAACTGGCAAGCCTGACGCCGGAGGCAATCGACCAGTTTAATCAGCGCATCCTCTCATTCCCCAAGCCGGAGCCCGGCCGAAGCGAAATGCTTGAGAGTCTTGGGTTTCCCCCATCTGACACAGAGTGGCTCGGTACCGACCTCAACGATCTCGACGACTGGCATGGCTTTCATCTGGCGTTGCTCGATGAGTAGACTATCTGTCAACGGTATTATATCGTCGAAACAACCCGTAATGGCCTGCAATTGCTTGCGTTGCTCATCACTGGGAGGTAACTTGCTCATAACGGCGTGATCTCCTTCCTGCCCATCGTGAGCGTGTGATATTTGGCTATCTGGAAGATAATTCACGCCGTTGCTTTATACAGCTAATTTAGGACATCACCCCTGTGATCCGACAAGGAGACTAAGCACAAGTGGGTGCTGTTGGTGTTGGAGGTGGCAAAGCGGGTAGGCGTTGAAACGGCGCTTCTGGCTACAGAGGATAAAAAGGCGACGCCGTGAGCATAGATCAGGGTTTTTTGTAATTAATATAGATCTACCAACTCCTGTAGTCGGATATCGACACCCAACAAGGAACGCGCACGATGAACTCAGACCAGGATTATGGCTTTGACGTAGCGGGCTTCATCCATCTGCCCCAGGTACTTACCGCAGAGGAAATGCAAGCCTGTGCCCAGGCTATCGACGCCGTCGGTCGGGATGAGGGCATGCTCGAGTGGCCCGCGCCGTGGGGCGAGGCGTTTCGCCGGCTGCAAGAGCACCCGGTACTGCAGGAGATCCTCGCTGCGCTCTGCGGGCCCGACTTCGTCCTGGATTGCCCGCCGTCGCTAGCCGCTGCCCGCGCCGACGCAACGGTCAGGGTACCGTTGTCGGCGGGCGATCCCGAACGCAACCGCCGGCTGCGCTATGTCAACTATGCCCAGGTACGTATCAGCCACGGCGTGCGTGTGGTGTGGGCGCTGGCGCCCTCGACGCCGGAGGAAGGGGGCTTGGTACTGGTGCCGGCCAGCCATAATAGAAAGATGGAACCACCGGCAGACTTTCTCAGCGGCGCGGAAAATCTGGAGATGACAGAGGAGCTGGAACTGCAGGCCGGGGATCTGTTGGTCTGCGCCGCGACGTTGCTGCACGGCGTGCGCGGTCGTCCGGGGCAATTAGTCGTAAGCGAATATATCAGCGCGCGCGCAATGCCTACCGTCGGCTACCCCGAGATTGTACCGCCGCAATGGGCTACAGAGCTCAGGCCCGAGCAGCAGGCCGTGGTCGGAAGAATGACTTCGGGCCGCGGCGGCACGGTGCTGTCCGATGGCGAACGGGCGTGGGTGACCACGGCGGTGGAACAACCCGCCTCTGTCGAATACAACCTAGACGACGGCAGCATGCCGCATCCACATGAGCTGTGGTTCTGGGAAGTGCGCGGCTACCTGGTGCTGCGCGGGGTGATGGACGAGGCCTGGTTGGCGGCGGCCAACGGTGCCATCGACGCGGCGTTGGAGGCCCAACCCGACCTGCCAGACGGGCACCCTAACGTCCTCGAGGAAGTGCCCGAACAGGCCCTGCGCGAAAACGAGTGGGAGTGGCCGGAGGAAACCTCGGTGCGGATAAGGGGCGACATCCACCGGCCGCGGATGGGCGGACTGTACCAGCTGCCCAAACCGCACTGCGAGCCGTTTCGCAAGATGATCGCCCATCCGCCCATCGTCCAACGGCTGAATTGGATGCTCGGTTATGACTTCAGGGAATCAACCGAGC
>DQLG01000437.1 GCA_015660315.1 Candidatus Latescibacterota bacterium | reverse complement strand
TGCGGCCTTTTTGAACGCGCGCGGCAATAAAAAGGTGGAAGGGGTCTATTATATCGAGATGGGCAGCCGGTATGCGTTGGTTAAAGAGGTCGAGGGGCAGTTCGTGGCGGTTGAGGACTTTGAACGGCATCCGGCGGTTGAGATTTCGTGGCGAGGGGCGGCGAGCTATTGCGAGTGGGCGGGGAAGCGGCTGCCGATGCATTGGGAGTGGTGTTACGCCTGCGCGGGCGGCAAAGGTCGGTTGTATCCCTGGGGGGACGCCTATGAATTGGGGCGGGCGAATGTCTACGGCGATAAGGACGGTTTTGTGCGTACGGCGCCGGTGGGGTCGTTTCCGAGCGGTGCGAATCCGTTGGGTTTGATGGATATGGCCGGCAATGTCTGGGAGTGGACGCAAGGTGGCGGCAAGGTGGAATATTTGGGTGGAGGGTCTTGGATCACTGGCCATAAGCAGACACAGTGTTCTAAGTTGGCCGATCTGGGTGGGCGTCATTCCTATATCCGTGGCAATACGCTCGGTTTTCGCTGCGCCCGTTAAGTGATGCTGATTTTTGTTCTGCTGCTGCTTTGCAGCATTGTTCGGGCCGACCCGCTCTTTGTCGACCGAACGCTAGAGGCGGGGCTTGAGCGCGAAGTCGTTAATGGCGGGCCGGACAAGCAGTTTATCCTTGAATCTACCGGTAGTGGCGCGGCATTTTTTGATTATGACAACGATGGCGACCTCGATCTCTATGCGGTCAACGGTTCGACGTATGACGCGTATGGCGCGGGACCGGGTAATGCGCTTTATCGCAACGAAGGACGCGGTGTTTTCAGTGAAACGGTCGCCGGGGTCGAAGACCGGGGGTGGGGCGTTGGGGTGGCGGTCGGGGATTATGACGGCGACGGGTATCGCGATCTTTACGCGAGCAACTACGGGGCGAATATACTCTATCGCAACGTGGCGGATGGAACCTTCGTCGATGTTTCGTTGCAAACGGGTGTTGCGGGCGAGGGTTTTAGCGCTAGCGCGGCGTTTTTTGATTACGACCTAGACGGCGACCTCGACCTCTATGTGGCGAATTATGTGGTCTTTGATATCGAACCATTATTGCAAGATCCCGAGTTGCAAGATCCCTGCATTTATTTGGGTGGGTTGCGGGTCTTTTGCGGTCCGCAGGGCATGGAGGGTGGGCGAGACCGGCTCTATCGCAACGACGATGGATCTTTTACCGACGTCACACTCTCGTCGGGCGTGGCGACGGCCAATTTCAATTTCGGCATGGGTGTGGTGCCCGAGGACTTCGACGGCGATGGCGATCTCGACCTCTTTGTCGCCAACGATGAAACGCCGAATGTGCTTTTCCGCAACGATGGAGATACTGCGGGCACCAACGTGCGTTTTGTCGATATCGCGGTCGAGGCGGGAGTAGCCTACAATGGCGATGGGGAAGTCGAGTCGGGTATGGGCGTCGACGCGGGCGACGGCGATGGCGATGGCGACGCGGACCTCTACGTGACGAATTTCGATGGCGAGACCAATACTTTTTACGAAAATCTGGGCGACGGGACTTTTGCGGATGTCACGGCACAGAGCGGTTTAGCGGCACCGACGGTGAGTTTCCTTGGATGGGGTGCGCGTTTCTTTGACTTCGATCTCGACGGCGATCTCGATCTCTTCGCGGCCAATGGACACGTTTACCCGCAAGTCGACGAGACGTCGGCCGGAGGGCGCTATGGCCAACGCAACCAACTCTTTGTTAATGCGGGCGCCGGCGTGTTTACCGCGGTGGATGGTGGCCCCGGTTTCACGGTGGAAAAATCGAGCAGAGGGACGATCAGCGGAGATTACGACCAGGACGGCGATCTAGATTTATACATAACGAATATCGACGACAGTCCGACCCTTTTGCGCAATGATGGAGCCTTGGGGAATTATTTGGCGGTGCAATTGCAGGGCGCGGGAGCTAATCGGGACGGGTTGGGCGCACGGGTGCGATTAACGACGGGTGGACGTACACAGACACGCACGGTCAACGGGGCGTCTAGCTATTTGGGGCACAACGACACCCGGCTTTATTTTGGCCTGCACAAGAATGGGCGCGTCGAACAGGTGGAGGTCACGTGGCCTGACGGCGGTGTGACGCGAATCGCCGATCTGCCGGCGAATCGACTGTTGGTCGTGCGCCGAGATGACGGATATGCGGTGAGATATTTAGGAGAAACGGGCCAAGCCGAAGTTGAATGATCAAGTTTGACATCTGTTGTATTTTAGGCGTTCTTTTACGTCTTCCAAACTTCACCGATAAGACCTTAATGTCCTGGAATTACACAGTAAAACGCGTTGCGCTCTTCCTCATTGTGGTCTGGGCGGCAGCAAGCGTTAATTTTTTTGTCCCGCGTCTAGGTACGGGCCGCGATCCCATTCGCGAAAAGCTCGGCCAGCTAGCCGCCAGCGGTGGGTTGCGCCAAGACGGTATTGAAGCGATGGTCAAGGCTTATCAGGTCAAATTCGGCCTCGACAAACCGCTCTATGTGCAGTACCTCAATTTTCTTGGCGACACGTTCACCCTGGATTTGGGTTACTCGCTGGCTAACTACCCAGCGCGTGTTGGGCAGATGATCGGCAATGCCATTCCCTGGACGATCGGGCTGATGCTGGTCTCGGTATTGATCGGTTTCGCCCTCGGCACGTTGATGGGCGCGCTTTCCGCTTGGCCTTCCACGCCGCGTTTTGTGCGCAATATGGCGGTGCCGTTGATGACCCTCTCGGCGATCCCGCCCTATCTGCTCGGGCTGATCGTACTCTATATACTCGGTCTAAAGTTAGAGCTCTTCCCATTATCGGGTGGATACTCACCGGGCATGCTGGCGATTGCCAGCGTCGATTTCTATTTAGATGTGTTGCACCACTCGGTCCTGCCGGCCTTGGCTATCGTCATGCAACAGGTCGGTTTTTGGGCCTTGGGCATGCGTGGGATGATGGTGACCACCTCGGGCGAGGACTATATTACGCTGGCCGAGGCCAATGGCCTGCGCAATCGCACGATCTTTTTTCGCTTCGGCCTGCGCAACGCGATGCTGCCGCAACTGACGGCGCTGGGTCTTTCGCTGGCCAATGTCGTGGCCGGGCAGGTCATCGTTGAAGTTATTTTCGCCTATCCGGGCATCGGCACGGTGCTCTTCCAGGCGATACAGGCCTCCGACTACACGGTTATTAACGGGGTGGTCCTGATCCTCATTATGTCGATTGGTTTGGTGACGATGTTGATGGATTTCTTCTACCCGCTGCTCGATCCGCGGATTTCCCACACCCGGCAAAACTGATATGCATCGCCTAAATCAAATTTCCTATTACCTGCGCGAGAGCCCGATGTTGGTCGCGGGCATATGTATGATCCTGTTGGTGGTGCTTTTCGGGGCATTGGGCCCGATTTTTGTCGATACCGACAGGGCGCAGCCGCTGGCGACGACGCCCAGGCAGGAGCCTTCGTGGGAGCATCCTTTTGGCACCGACGATGCGGGTCGCGACCTATTGGCTGTTATGATCGTCGGCGTGCCGTTGACGATGCGCATCGGTCTGCTGGCTGGAACGGTGGGCATGAGCCTGGGGGTCTTCCTGGGCTTTACCAGTGGTTATATGGGCGGCAAGATCGACACCGCGATCCGCGGCACGGTCGATACGCTTTTAACGGTGCCCGGCCTAGTGGTCCTCGTTTCGATCGCCTCGACGATCCGCGAGGAGATCAGCGTCAATATTATGGCGCTTGTGGTGGCCTCGCTGGCGTGGATGTGGCCCACCCGTACCATTCGTTCGCAGGTATTGACCATGCGCGAGCGAGCCTATGTGCAGATGGCCAAGCTCAACGGTATGAACAACCGCGAAATCATCTGGAAAGAGCTGTTCCCGAACCTGCTGCCCTATCTGGCGGCCAACTTCACCAACGCCGTCAACTGGGCGATCCTTTCTTCGGTCGGCTTAGAAGCGCTGGGTCTGGGCCCGCAGAATGATCCGACCCTCGGTATGACGATTTACTGGGCGATCACGTTCAGTGCGCTGATTCGCGGCATGTGGTGGTGGTGGGCGATTCCGATATTCTTTATCGCGCTGATTTTTGTCGGTCTGCTG
>DQLG01000362.1 GCA_015660315.1 Candidatus Latescibacterota bacterium | reverse complement strand
GGATCGGGCGGATTGAGATTGGCGGTTATGATCACAATTATGTGTTGGACAATGGCGGGCGGGATACGCCGGGTTTGGCGGCAGAGGTTTATGAGCCGGTGAGCGGGCGAGTGATGGAGTTGTCGACGACCGAGCCGGGTGTGCAGTTGTATTCAGCGTTTCATTTGGATGGGGTGCAGGGCAAGGCGGGTGCTGTATACAATAAGTATCATGCTTTTTGTCTGGAGACCCAGCACTATCCGGACTCGATTAATCAGTCGGGTTTCCCGTCGGTGCTATTGAGGCCGGGCGAAACCTATCAGACGATGACGGTGCATAAGTTTTCGACGCGATAGGGTTTTGCATCGCATAGAGGAAATAAGATCATGAAACGACTCTTTTTTGTTGCAGCGTCTCTTGTGTTTGTTGCCTGTAGCGACGAGCAGGCCGGCCTCGTCTCCGACGATCTGATCCCAGCCAGAATCACCGATGTTATCGACTACGGCGCCGATGGTGTAGCGGTAGTCCTCAAGGGCAAGGACTCGCCACCGGTGTTGATCGTCATCGGCCATTGTGAGGCGAGGGCGCTAATGGTGGCGATACAGGACGAGGATTTTCCGCGGCCGCTTTCCTACGATCTGCTGGAGGAGATCCTTGAGAACGTGGACGGGGAAGTGACCCGGTTGGTGGTGCACAGTCTTAAGGACAATACCTATTACGCCAATTTGTATATCGATACACCGAATGGCGAATGGGTGCTCGATTGCCGGCCGAGCGATGGGATGGTGTTGGTGACGCGATTGGGTGCGCCAATTTATTTAAAGCAGCATATTTTCGAACGCGAAATGCAGAAACCACAGGCATAAGACTATGGATAAACGACCGAATATTGTATTGATCTTAAATGACGATATGGGTTTTTCGGATTTGCGCTGTTATGGCGGTGAAGTGCAAACGCCGAACCTGGACAAATTGGCGACGGGCGGTTTGCGGCTGACACAATTTTACAATACGGCGCGATGTTGTCCCTCGCGTGCTTCGTTGCTAACGGGATTGCACCCGCATCAGGCCAATGTCGGGCATATGATGGGCGACGATGGGGTCGATGGCTATCGTGGGGATTTATCGGCGGAGTCGGTGACGATCGCCGAGGTGCTGAAGGCGGCGGGTTACGCGACCTATATGAGCGGCAAATGGCATATCACGCGGCATAACGATGGGCCGAAATACAGTTGGCCGCGGCAGCGGGGCTTTGACCGTTTCTTTGGCACGATTACGGGCGCGGGCAGTTTTTACGATCCGAATACGCTGACGCTTGAGAATGAGCGTATTGAACTCGAAGATGGGCAGGAGTTTTTTTATACCGACGCGATTAGCGACCAAGCGGTGGAGTATATACAGGAACATGCCAAAGACAAGGCCGATACGCCGTTTTTTACTTATGTGGCCTATACGTCGCCGCACTGGCCATTGCACGCACATCCGCAGGATATCGCCCGTTATAAGGGGCGCTTTGACCGGGGATGGGATATTTTGCGCGAAGAGCGGCTTGCACGCATGGTGGGGATGGGGTTGATCGATGAGCAGTGGCAGTTGAGCGATCGCGATCCGACGCAGCCGCCTTGGGATGAGGCGGAGCATAAAGAATGGCAGGCGCGGCGGATGGAGGTCTACGCGGCGCAGATCGACCGGATGGACCAGGGTATTGGGCGGATTATTGATTCGTTAGAGAAGACGGGGCAACTGGACAATACGCTGATCATGTTTTTGGCGGATAATGGTGGTTGTGCCGAAGAGATCGGTGAGGCGTGGTCGAAAAATATTGCGGGCTCGATTAGTCGCCGTGAAACGCGCGCCGGTCGGCCGGTGCAACACGGCAATGATGCGAGCGTGATGCCCGGGCCGGAAGATACGTATCAAAGTTATGGCGTGCCGTGGGCGAATGTGTCGAATACGCCTTTTCGCGAATACAAACACTGGGTGCACGAAGGCGGTATCTCGACGCCTTTTATCGCGCATTGGCCCGAAGGTATGGGCGACTGCGGTGCATTGCGGAGGCAAGCGGCGCAGTTGCCCGATGTGATGGCGACGTGTTTAGAAGTGGCCGGGGCGGAGTATCCGCAAGAGCGGGAAGGGCATTCGGTGCAAGCATTAGAGGGCTATAGCATGTTGCCGGTGTTTCGCGATGAGGCGCATGAGCGGGAGGTGCTTTATTGGGAGCATGAGGGCAATTGCGCGGTGCGCAAAGAACAGTGGAAATTGGTGCGCAAATATCCGGGGGATTGGGAGCTTTATGATATTGAAACGGATCGCACAGAATTGAATGACCTGTCAGCGGAGCATCCACAGATTGTTGCAGAGTTGGGTGGATTATATACGGCATGGGCTGAGCGCTGTAAGGTGATGGATTGGTCTGAACTACAGGAGATGCGACGCAAGGAGCGCGAAAGATGAGCGAGGTTACGCTGAGCGAAGCACAGATCGCGGAATTCCACGAGCGGGGTTTTGTGCATTTGCGCGAGTTTATTCCGCACGAGATGCTCGTGGAGTTGCGTGCAGGTTACGACGCGGCGACGAGGGGCGAATACGATGTCGACGGTTGGAACCAGAAGATAGCGGCGGGTGATATTTTGCAATTGGCTATGCCGAATACACATATACCGGGTTGGCAGGGGCATGAATATTTGATGCGCATCGTGCAGGTGGGCAAGCAGCTATTGGGCGACGATATCGAATACAAATACGACCAGTTGATTTACAAGCCGCCGGGTAATGCGGTCGAGTTGTTATGGCACCAGGACGCGGGCTATGGTTGGCCTGGGAAAGCGAACTATCGCAGTACGACCTGTTGGTTGGCGCTGTCGGAGGCGAGCGAAGAGATGGGCTCGTTGCAGTTTATACCCGGCTCGCACAGGCAGGGCATCGCCGAGCATGTGGATGCGACGTATAAAAACCCGATCGGCGGCGCGCTAGAAGTGATGGTGGATCAGGATAAAGCCGTCGTCGTCGAATACGGACCCGGAGACGTGACCTTTCACCATGGTCGTACCTTGCACTATTCACGTGGAAATAGCACAGATCAGCCGAGGCGCGGGCTTTCGACCCACCTCTGGCCGGAACCTAATGAGGAGTAGGACATGAGCTATCGAGTTGGCCTGGTCGGCACTGGGGGAATCGCTCGGGCGCACGGCAGCGCCTGTCAGCAAATTGAAGAGGCGGATCTCGTCGCTATCTACGATGTATCGAAGGAGCAACTCGCTAGTTATGGCGAAGAGTTTGCAGTGGAGGCGCGCTATACCGATCTCGACGAGATGCTCGCCAAGGAAAATCTGGATATTGTCGTGATTTGCACCTGGGGCTGTTTTCACGCCGAAGTGGGCATTCAAATTTGCAACTCGGGCAACGTCAAAGCGGTGCTTTGCGAAAAACCCTTTACGCAGACGGCCTCGGAGGCCGAGTCCTTTGTCGCGGCGGGCAAGGCGAATGGGGTCTTAGTGGCCGAGGCCTTTAAGTTTCGCCATCATCCGATGCATCTAAAAGCACAAGAGATGATTGAAGCGGGTGCGATCGGTGATTTGCTCAATGTGCGCAGCACGTTTTGCACCAACTCGGGTCGGCCTGTTTCGGATCGCACACCCGAATCGAATTGGCGTTTTAATAAGGCTAAGGGCGGCGGCAGTATTTACGATTTGGCTTGTTATAATATTCACCATGCGCGCGCTGTGTTTGGTGAGGATCCGGTGCGGGTTTTTGCTTCGCAGGAATTGGGCATCGAGGCGGATGATGCGGCATCGATTATGCTGGCATTCTCCAGCGGGCGCACAGCGCAGATTTCGGTCGGTTTCAATTCGTTTAACTCGCAATACGCCGAGATTTCGGGGCATGAGGGCCTGTTGCGGTTGGATAGCGTGTGGAACAACGAGAATCGCGCGGTGAATATTGAGCACAAGACGCAAGATGGTGTGCAGGTGATCGAGTTTGACGCTTGTTTTCAGTTTGCGGAGCAGTTGCGGCATATGTGCGAATGTTTAGAAACTGGGCGGGTGCATCGGATTTCTGGGGCGCATAGTATTGCGCAGATGCGGGTGTTGGATGCAGTGAAGTTGTCGATGGAAAGTGGCGTTGCGGTGGAACTGTAGGGGGGACGGTCCTTTATGGGGTAGTCTCTTCGCTCATTCTCACCCGCCATCCCTGGCGGGCTCCGAGGTGTAGTCCTCATATTTCACTTCCTGTGAAATATGGGCCTACAATCCGCTCAGATAATACCCCGCAAACCAGACCGTCCACACACCGCTTTAGCCATGAAAATTGAGTGCAAAAAAATAGAAAGAGGATTGATATGAGAGTTGGCATTGCCGGGCATACGGGTCGGGGGAATTACGGCCATTATTTGGATATGGCCTTTGTGGGGGTGGAAGGAGCAGAAATAGTTGCACTCGCCGACCCAGACGAAGAAGGACGAGCAGTGGCGGTGGCCAAGACTGGTGCGCCGAAGGGGTATGCGGATTATATAGAAATGTTAGAGACCGAGAAGCCGGATATCGCAGTGCTGGCTTCGCGGGAGATCGGCGATCATCTGGACTTGGTGCTCAACTGCGTTGAGCGGGGCGTGCATGTGTATCTGGAGAAACCGGTGGCCGCTTCAGTAGCCGAGGTCGATCAGATGATTGCGGCGCGCGATAAAGCGGGGGTGCAGATAATCGTCGCGCATCCCTGGCGTGGGCATCCGCCGATACAGCAGGTGGCGATTCCGGCGATTAAGGGCGGCAAGATCGGCGAACCGAGATTGTGCCGGATTTATGGGATGGGGGGAGAGCACGGGGGGGATCAGTTGTTTTTGGATTTGTATCCGCACTTTTTTGATTTGCTCTGGCAGTTATTTGGCGCGCCATTGTGGTGCCATGCGCATCTGACGCAGGACGGGCACAGTGCGACGCCGACTGATCTGAAAGAAGGTGTAGAAGGTATGGGGTTGGTGGCCGGAGACGGGATTAAGGCCTATTACGAATTTGCCGGAGGGCTCGCGGCTGATTTCGAATCGTATCGCGGCGACGGCAAAGAAATTCCTTATCGCATCGATATTCACGGGACGACCGGTACGCTGTCGATGTCGGGGCCGATGGTCAACAATCCGGATATTTTTTATCACCCGCTAGTTAATCCCGGACTGATTGGCGACTAGCGTTGGCAGGTGCTGCCTTCTGAACCGCCGCCGGATGATCAGAAATGGCTCAATGCGCACCGGCGTATGGCCCGGTCGATGATCGATGGCTTGCAAGGACGCGAGCCGGAGTGGGACTTGGTGGGTTTGGAAAATGCGCGGCTCTATCTGGCGATGGCGATGATGGCGCATGCATCGCATAAGGTGGGCGCGCGGGTGTCGCTGCCGCTGGCGACGACGGCTAATCCATTTGATGATTGGAAATAGGGTCTGTGACAGGGATGCACAGACAGCGTGGGAATGGGCGTAGGCTTTGTCCGTAAAAAAGGAAGCGGCGAGGAGATCATGTCTTTTATCTATAGCAAAGAAATACCGATAACGGCCAAACCCGATGTCCTGGTCTGTGGCGCGGGGTTGGCCGGCATTGGTGCGGCGGTGGCAGCGGCTCGGGGAGGTGCGCGCACAATGGTCGTCGAGCGCAATGGTTTTGCCGGCGGTTTTTTTACCGCGACCGTCGGTTCGGCCTTTGACGGCTTTGTCGACGAACGCACGGGCACGCCGGTGGTCGGCGGTATAGTGTTCGAGATGCTTGAACGGATGGGGGTGGTCGAGAAGGGGCAGGCAGCGAAACTGCGCTACAATGTCAACGGCGATCTGACCTGGGTCGAAATGCATCCGGAGCGGGCGATTCCGCGCTGTGATCCGGAGCGTTTCAAACGGGCGGCCGATGCGATCCTTGAGGACGCAGGCGTGCAGGTGCTTTTGCACTCGCAGGTGGCGGATGTCGTAGCGGTGAACGGACATGTCGAAAAGGTAATCGTCAGTAACAAGGTGGGGCTGGTAGCGATTGAGCCCAAGGTCGTTATCGATTGCACCGGTGACGGGGACGCGGCGGCGTGGGCGGGTGCGGCCTTCGCCAAGGCGGAATCGCTGCAGCCGATGAGCCTGCATTTTCGCATCGCTTATCTGCAACCGACCTACGAGTTGCGGCGGCGTTGTGCTGCGGTATTGGAAAAGGCGCACGAGCGCGGAGAACTGGGATTGTACGCCGGGCCGTATCTGGCGACCTTTTCAGGGCGCGACGCCTATTTCAACGCCACGCGTTATCCCGGCGACAATACGATCCCCGAGGATTGGACCCAGGCGGAGATACAGGGGCGCAAGGATGCCTGGACAATGTTTGAATTATGGCAGCGGGAATTGGCGGAATTTGAGGAGGCGTATTTTATGACCAGTGGGCCGGTCGCTGGCGGCCGAGAGTCGCGGCGTATTGTCGGGGATTACGAGTTGACGGAAGAAGATGTGCGCGAGGGGCGGCGCCATGAAGACGTGGTGGTGTTAGGGGCCTGGCGGCTCGATAAACATCCGGCAGCCAGTGCGGGCTATCACGACATCTCGTGGATTCCGCCCTATGATATTCCGTATCGCACGCTTTTGCCGAAGGACTTCGACAACTTGCTGGTCGCGGGGCGTTGCCATTCAGCGACTCCGGCCGCGCTGGCTTCGAGTCGGGTGACGGCGACAGCGATGGGCATGGGACAGGCGGCGGGAACCGCGGCGGCGTTGGCGGTGGCTGGGAACAGGACACCGCGGGAGGTGGATACGAGTAGATTGCAGGAGATATTGCGTGCATCGGGGGGTATTCTGCAGGCGCCCGATGCGGATATCGAAGTGGGAAATCCGGATTTTTAAGTATTAGACCAGGCGCGCTGGCTTTTTACGCAGGCGTTCGAGAGTCCTGCGCCGCTTGTGGCGCGCTAATCCGAGTAGGCTAAGTAGATACTTCCACATAATGGCATCGATATTGGTGTTGTGGGGAGTTGGGGGGTGGTATGGATATAGCCGATGCCACCGACCGTTGCAAGCGAAAATATTGCCGGGAAGAGTAAGTGGCAGTTTTTGCCAGGGTTCAGGTTTTAAGAAAAAATAATACAGGGTTTGAGTAGCGGTTTATTGGGCGGGAAAAAAGATAAATTACAAAAAAAGGCAATAGTCAGGGTGGGGTTATTTTATACCGTTTAAGAGGAAAAATGCGCAAACTTGTGTCGCTGGCGGCGATGTCCGGAATGCGTAGGCTGGGTTTGTTGTTGATAAGAGAACTGGGTTGGCGTAAACCGAAAATGGGCATTGCGGAATAGAAATCGTCGTCGAGGCATATCACCGGCATGGAGGATCCGATGGTCTGCAATTATGATAAGTGGAGAATCTTATTGCCGTAAAAGGTAGCTGGGGCAATATCTTGCGTGTGCACGGGGGGAATCTCACCGGCTAAAAAAAGAGCAGAGCAGATAAGACTAATTAAGCAGGTTTTGTATTTTTTCATAATGTGCCCTCGCTGTTAAACGAGCAATGAAACATAGGCACCGTCAACTATTTCTTTTACTGTTTATTATTGACAATACTGTGGGCACTTTTTCTATTCTGAGCTAATTCGCACGATACTCATGTTCGTAAATTATTATTTATAAATAGGTTATATAATTTAATATTAATTCTGCAAATTATTATTTATCAACGACTTAAAAAAAGTGTCCACAGTATTGTTATCGACAGAGAGCACCCTTGCAGCTTAATCAAGGAAAAGTCCGTCGCTCTAATGGCGACGGCGAGGATGAGGTAGGATGAAATCTTTGTTGTCTGTTGCGCTATTAAGTATGCTGGTGATTGCTTGCGGTCCTTCGATCGAAGACCAGATCGAACTCTTGGCCGCAGGAGGCGAAGAGCGAGATACGGCTATACAGGAGCTGCTGCTCAGACCAGATCGCGCGGTCGGGCCATTGTTGCGGGCGTTGGAGGATCCGAGTTTGGCTAAAGGGCATGCGGATATTGCCGAAGCGCTGGTGGGGATGATGTTGCGCGTTGACGACGAGGCGTTGGTCGCGGCGTTGCGCCGACATTTGGTATCGCACGCCGACGCCAAGGTGCGTCGGCGGATCGCCTATCGTTTGGGTATGCTCAAGCGGTCTGAATTTATCGCCGAGCTGTTGCAAGCCGCCGGGGATCGGGACGGGGAGGTCAGTGCCGAGGCGTTTAAGGCCTTGAATATTCTCAATAAGAAATTGGGCGAGGAAGATCGGGAGCGACTAGACCAAACGGCGCTTGAATTGCTTGAGAGCCCGCACGAGGGGGTGCGAGAAGAGGCGAGTATTCGCGTCGAGCAGCGAGTCGGTAAGATTCTTGGCCAGGCGCGCGAGGCAGTGACCAAAGCCCAGATAGAAGAAGCCGACTCACTGTACTGGTCAGCGCTTGCTTATGCGCCGAATAGTTGGCAGGCGCAGATAGCCCAGGCGCGTTTTTATATGGAAAATGGTCAGGAGGAGCGCGGATTCAATATTATGCG
>DQLG01000483.1 GCA_015660315.1 Candidatus Latescibacterota bacterium | reverse complement strand
TTCTGCATCGACGACCCGGATTTGCGGTCGCTGGTGGGCAAAGAAGCAAAGCGGCATCTGAGTTAGGGCCTGTGCGATCAACCGCTGCACGCTCAACGTATTCCGCGATACCAGCGCGGACAGGACACTTGTCCAACCCTTCTTGAAACACATACTCGACTGGGGCGTTCTTAAATAAGTGCCGACAAAAACGATATGAGCGATCGGAAAACTATGCGCATCCTTTTTATATATATCTTAGCCCTGTCCTGCACGACATCCCTCTGCGCGCAAACTGCAATGCAGATCGCCGTCGTCGCCGATAAGGGCCCCAGGGCCGACTACGTGCAAGCCCTGCTCGAAGCCGAGCTGCAACAAAGCGATTCTTTTGCCCTCGTCGAACGCGAAAGAATCGCCGAGACCATTGAGGAGCTTTCCTTCCAGCAATCTGGCGTCACCGATCAGTCCAATGCCGTCGCGATCGGTCGCCATCTCAATGTGCACAAGATCTTCTTTGCCCAGACCCACCGCGTCGGCGGCCAATACGCCCTGACGGTCAAAATCGTCGATATAGAAACCAACCAGATCCAGCGCACAGAAAGCGAAAACCTCGGCACCAGCCAGCAGGACATGCAAACCGGGGTTCGCCGCTTGGCTCGCCGCCTCATCGCCACCTCAATCCTGCTCGCTCCAATAGAGATGATCTCGCTCCCTGCCGGCCGCTTTAAAATGGGCGCCGAACACGGCCTGCCCGACGAAAAACCCGTGCACCAAGTATCCGTCAACAGCTTCGAAATCGACCGCTACGAGGTCACCCGCATCGCCTATCAGAGTTTTCTCGTTAGCCAGGGCCGCAAAAAACAAGCCGAGCTGCGCGATGCAAACCTACCCGCCATCAATGTCAGTTGGACCGACGCGGTGGTCTACTGCCGTTCGCGCGGTGCGCGCCTGCCCACCGAAGCCGAATGGGAATACGCCGCCCGCGGGCCCAACAGCCGCACCTATCCGTGGGGCGAAGCCCGCCCCAACGCCTCACGCGCCCGCTTCGGCGGCCAAGAGCGCAAGGCCTTAAAAATCGGCTCGTTGCCGCAAGGTGCCACTCTCGAAGGCGTGCACGATTTGGCCGGCAATGTCGCCGAATGGGTTCAGGACTGGTGGCACCCCAGCTATTACGCCGAGAGCCCGCCCGCCGATCCACAGGGCCCTGCCGACGGCGATTATCGTGTCGCCCGTGGCGGCTCCTGGAACCAGCCTCCCGACGAGCTACGCAGTAGCGCGCGGCTCTACCACAACCCCGACAAGGGCGCCGGCCATATCGGCTTCCGCTGTGCCCAAAGCGCAGGATTCTGATTTTTCGTATGTTTTATGCGCTAAGACAGGCAACTCCCCGTGCCCGATCTGTTCACTTTACCCCTGCGCAAGGTGGATCGCCCCCTCAAGATCCACAGCAAACTGTTGGCCGCCGACTTATGGCTGGTGCCGACAGGGAACACGGAGGAGTTTGACGCTCCGACTTACTCGCTTGAAGAGTGTCGCCTGCTTTTAGCTTTAGACCTGTCCCCCGCCGAACTCAAAGCCGTACACCTGACCAAGAAACTCTTCCAAGGGGATTTAGAACTCGCCGGCGACCTTCAAACGCTCAAACCGATTTACCGCCGCCTATTCGACCGCTATCGCGAGATCGAAAGCCGCTACGACGCGGGCGAGCGCGACCTCGAAGCCGAGTTGCTAAAGCGCTGCCGCCAACTCAACTACCTGCTCACGCAGGTCTCGCAACTGGAAAAATAAACTTGAATTACCCTCCGCTCTATCTGCGCAAGAATAGCGAACGCACCGTGCGCAACGGTCACCCCTGGATCTTTTCTGGCGCCGTCGACCGCCGCCCCAAGGACGCCGATACCGGCGACGTGGTCGACGTTTTCGACTCAAACCAGCGTTTCGTCTGTCGCGGCTTCTACAATAAGCGCTCACTGATTCGCGTACGCAGTCTAACCCAGGACGCTAGTTGCCCGATCGACAGCGCTTTTTTCGAGCAGCGCATCGCGCAAGCGGTGGAGTACCGCCGCAGCACCGACCTCGCCTCAGTCACCAACGCCATGCGCCTGGTCCACGGCGAGAGCGACGGATTACCTGGCCTAATCGTCGACGACTATGCGGGCTACCTATCGATCCAACTCCATACCGCAGGCATGGAACAACAGCGACAAGTCGTACTCGACGCGCTGCACACCGTGCTCTCGCCCAAGAGTATATTTGAGCGCAGCGATGTCGGCACCCGCCGCGCCGAAGGGCTCAAAGACCGGCCCACCGGCCTATTGGCGGGCGAGGAACCGCCCGAATTCGTCGAAATAGAAGAGCACGGCGTCCGCCTGCACGCCGATCTCTATCGCGGCCAGAAGACCGGGTTCTTCCTCGATCAGCGCGACAACCGCTTCCTATTGCAACGGCTCGCCGGTGGTAAAAAAGTGCTCAACCTCTTTTCCTACTCAAGCGGCTTCTCCGCCCACGCCCTCAAAGGTGGGGCCTCCCATACCCTCGACGTCGACATCTCGCAGCAGGTCATGCTTTCGGCCCGCCGCAACCTAACCGCCAACTGCCCCGCCGAATCCAAGGCCGAGCTATTGGTTGCCGATATCTTTCCCTTTATCGATGAACTCGCCGACCGCGGCCCCCGCTACGACATCGTCGTCATCGACCCCCCCTCGTTGCTGCGCAAACACAACCAACTCAAGCAAGCGATGGGCGTCTATACCAAACTCAACCGCAACGCCTTTCGCCTCGTCGCCGACGGTGGTCTGCTGGTAACTGCCTCGTGCTCGGCGCGCGTATCCCAGGACGACTTTTTCCAAATCGTTCGCCGCGCCGCATCCGGCGCCCGAGTCCGCACCCGCATCCTCACCTACAATCAGCATTCGGCCGACCATCCTGTGGATCCAGCCTTCCCCGACGGACGCTATCTCAAGTGTATCTTCGCACGGATCAATCGGTAGAACAGCTACAAAAAAGGGCGGGGGCTATAATCAGCCCCCGCCCTTCCTCAAATTGCAACAGGTCTTCTACCTCAACAATAACATCCGCCGCGGCCAGATGCCCTGTTCAGTCTCCAGGACATAAAAATACATCCCACTGGCAACCTCTGCCCCATTGCGATTACGCCCATCCCACGACACCGCATAATGCCCCGCCGCGTATTCACCCTCAACCAGATCGCGCATCACCTGCCCTAGTGCGTTATAAATCCGGACTCGCACCGATCCTGCGCCACTCAGTTGGAAACGAATCAGCGTCGAGGCATTGAAAGGATTGGGGGCGTTCGGCTCAATCCCCGTTGCCGCCGGAATCTCGCCCTCCGTCGCGATGACCTTGCCCGCGATATCCGCAAGCACCGTAATTCTGGCGGGTTGCGAGAGCATGCTGGCGTTCGCATTCGCGTCAACTGCCACCACCTTAAAATAATAGGTCTTGCCCGCCTCGAGACTAATCAACTCATCCTTGTCCAACGACTGACCGCTAAATAGTTCGTCGAGATGCACGGACGAGGGGGGGTAGCCGAAATACTCCTCGAAACGATTGGCCACCGCCTCAGAGTTGGCCTGTAGATTGAGCCCCAAATCGATCACGTTAAAGCTTTCGGGCAAGGGCACAATATCGCGAATTATAGCCCGCGGATCCGCGTCGGCCTGAACCGAATCGACCAGCGTCAATTCCCCGGGGAGCGTACCGGCATAAATGCGATAGTGCGCCACCACCG
The DNA here is from genome assembly GCA_015660315.1 of Candidatus Latescibacterota bacterium. GTDB lineage: Bacteria > Latescibacterota > UBA2968 > UBA8231 > UBA8231. The sequence goes on along the minus strand of DQLG01000483.1, from coordinate 5,635 downwards.
TCTCCGGATTAGGCTCCCAGCTCAGAAAAATCTTACCAGGCGCCGTCGTCGTTGCCAACCCCTTCGGTGCAAAAAGATCGCCGGAGCGGAATCCGCTGATGCTCGCGCTAAGCCCCGTCGCATCTTGCCCCGTGGCGCTAGATGCGCTGCGTACCCAGTAGTAATGAACCTGGTCTGGAACGGCTTCGAGATCCTCAAAGCCGTTCCAGGGGACCCAACCGGTTCTCGCCACGGCCTGGCTCGAATCGGGGCTGGTATGGCAATAAATCTGCACGTGCGAGGCCCCGGGGTCGCGCTTCCAAGACACCACTACCCGATCTTTGAACTCGCCCCAAGTAGCCTCGAGGTCGGTCGGCCTGGCCAAGGGGCCTCGCTGGCCGGTGCTCACCGCGCTCAGGCCACTTATATGCTCACCGCCCGTACCCGAAGCCGCTTGGATCCAATAATAATTCTCGCCAGGAACTGCGCGCAAATGCTCAAAGGTATTTTCATTCAACCATTCACTGACAGGAGTCGCCGCGGTCGGGTCGTTGTCTCGATGGTGATAAACGCGAAAGACCTCAGCCCCTTCGCCGGCGTACCACTCAAGCTTGATCCGATCGGCCAAGTCCCTCGACGACGCGACCAATGGCGGGGCAACAACGCTGCGCGAACCACTGGCCACCTGACTAAAAGGCCCGGAGGCGGTTTCAGTCAGCGAGACCGCCGTCTGCAACCAGTAATAGTAGTCCTGCCCCCGCCCGGCGCTAGTATCGGCAAAAACGGTGCCCTCCTGCCAAGCCCCCAATGGCGCGGCATCCTCGACCGAGTCGCTGCGATGGCGATATAGACGATACGCCCCCGCGCCCCATACGGGCGACCAATGGATCTCGATGCGCTCGTCCCCACCCGTCACCTGTAGGGAAACCGAGCTGACGGACACCACTCGCGCGTTGCCCCTTGCCCCCTCAAGTCCCTGCGCGTTGACCGGGCTGACCTCGAAGTAATATCTGCTGTCGAAGTTGAGCGGTGCGGCCGTGGCGCGCTCCAACTTGCGCCCCGCAAATAATTCATCGACCTCGGCTTCGGTCGGCGCCCGCCCAACCAACTCAGTAAAACGCGCACTGATCGAAGACCGACTGTCCAATACGCTCAATTCCATATCGCCGAGATTGAAACGCGATGGCAGCGGCAATACGCTATCCACCGTCAGAAAGGTCAACTCAGTCGCGGCGACCGAGTCGATCAAACTGACCGACGCCGAATCGACGCCTGCGTAGATTCGATAGCGTAGCATATCGAATTGCGAGTTAGGATCCCAATTGAGCACAATCGCGTTGCCATCGGGGTTGACCTGCAGATTGCTAGGCGCCGGCAAAGCCTCATAACCGCGAATCGCCGCACTCAAGTCACTGGTAATCGCACCCACACTATTCGTCGCCGCCTGTATCCAGTAATAGTAGGTCTCGCCCAACAACACGTCTTCATCGGTATGCGCAAGCTGCGCCGACCAGTCGCCGGGCGTCACGCCCGACGGGTCGTCCGTCGTCGAACGCAGCACACGATAATACTGCGCGCCCGGCACGGCACTCCAGCCCAAACGCACCCGACCGACCTCACCCGTCGTCGCATCGGGTTGCCCCGGCGCTTCCAACCCGCGAAAACCTTCAACACCCGCCCCCGGTGCACTGGAATTGTCGCCGTCAACGCTGGCGGCCGCCTGCACCCAATAGCTGTAGACCACCCCCGGTTCCGCGGAGTCATCGACCAACTCCCGCATCTGCCGCCAATCCGTCAAAAGCTCGGCGCCCTGTAGATCACCGCCCAAGCCGCGGTAGACCCTATAGTGGCTCGCCCCCTCGACCGCTTGCCATTCGAGCACAACGTCGCCGAGACGACCGCTGACGATTTGCTGTATCTCTGGCGCAAACAATCCGCGATGGGCAGTTACGGCCTCGCTGAAACGACTGGCATTCACGCCGTCGACACCAACGGCCGCCCGCACCCAATAATAGTAGGTAATACCCGGCTGGGTCGCGGTGTCGGAGAAAAGGAGCGCCTCCTGCCAAGCGCCGACCGGCTCGGCCAACACATTGTCTATATCGTGCGTCCTATAAACCAGATAGTGCGTCGCACCTTCGACCCGGTGCCAACCGATGCTAATATTCTGCGGGTCACCGGTCGAACCAAGGATGCCGCCCGGTGCCATCATACCGCGATAACCCTGCACCACCGGCCCGAAGGACCCGGCCTTATGCCCCAAAGCGCTGGTAGCTGAACGCACCCAGTAATAGTATGTCGCGCCAGGTAGCGCCGTATCGTCGCTAAAACCCAACGCCGACACCCAACCGCTCAGCGCCGTAGCCTCAGAGGTGTTTTCCTCAAGACCCCGATAGACCATATAGTGCGTCGCGCCAGGCACCTCTAGCCAGGCGAGATCGACCCCACCGATATCGCCCCGCGAGACCGTCAAACTCCCGGCATCCTGCAAAACGCGATAACCGCTCACCGCAACGCCCAACGGAGTGGCGTTCAATCCTTCGCTATCGGCCGCCGCCCGCACCCAATAGTAGTACGTCACACCCGGCAACGCCGTATCGTCGCTAAACTCGGTGCCGCTGCGCCAAGCCATCAGCGGTGCGGACTGACGGGCGTCGGGGCGCTCGCTGCGATACACCCGATAAGCAACTGCGCCAGCCACTTCCTCCCAACCCAAGTCGAGCTGCGCGGTATTGTCTGCCAAGATCAGTGGAGTGATTTCGGCCAAGCCCTTATAACCGCTAGCCGCTGCACTAAAACCGCCAGGGCGCGCGCCCTCTGAGTTGACCGCTGCTTTGACCCAATAATAATAGGTCACCCCCAACCCGGCGTTTTCATCGCTAAATTCGGTCGCCATTTGCCAATCGCCCAGCAACTGCGCCGTCGCAGAAAAAGGCGCAGTGCTGCGCCAAACCTGATAATGCGAAGCACCCGCGACCGACGACCAAACCAACGCGACTCGATCCCTGTCGCCCTGCGACACCTCGTGCAACACCGGTCCTGCCACGCGCCGGTAGTCATCGAGCATCGCGCTCGAAGTGCTCGCCTGGGCGCCGAGCGCGTCAACCGCCGCCTGAACCCAGTAGTGATACGTTACACCGGGTAACGCGGTGCGGTCCTCGAATTTGGTCGACCGCTGCCACACTCCCAATAGCTCAGCCCCCCGCACGTCCGCCTGCTCAGACCGCAACACCTGATAGTAGGCCGCGCCGGTTACCGGCTCCCATTGCAAACGCAATAATGCGGCTTCACCCGCCAATACCAGCCCCGCAGGCGCGCTCAAGGCGCGATAACCACTCGCCTCCTCGCCAAAGACGCTGGCATTGAATCCGTTATCCTGTGGAGAAACCTTAACCCAATAATAGTAGATCATACCGGGCGTCGTGTTACGATCGACAAAATGGGTATCCGCTTGCCATCCACTCAATACCCTAGCGCTGGAGGAACTGGGAGTCGTGCTGCGATAAACGCGGAAGAAACCAGCACCCTCTGTCGGCTCCCAAACCACCTCAATCTCCTGTAAACGTCCCGCCGTCGCCTGCACCGCGCTCGGCGAAATCAGCGCCCGATAGCCGCTGTTGAGCGCGCCCAAACTGCTAGCATTCTCCCCCGCCCCGTCGGTCGCCACCTTCACCCAATAGTAGTACACTGCACCGGGCACGACTTGCTGATCGACAAAGGCCGTCGTCTGCTGCCAATCGGCCAAAGGCAAGGCCGTGCTCGGATCGGCTTGCGCGCTGCGATAGATACGGTAATGGCTGCCACCGGTCACCTCCGGCCAGACGATTTCAACCTTGTCGGCAAAATCTCCGTCCGTCGCCGCGACCTGAGTTGGGGCGGGAAGGACCGTATCACCAAGAAAACCGCTGCTGAGCGCACTGAGCGCGCTCGCCCCCTGGCCATCGGCCATCGGTGCGGCTTTGACCCAGTAATAGTAGCGAACCCCCGGCTGTACGCCGAGGTCCATATACTGTCTCGAACGCTGCCAGTCGCCCAATGGAATCTGAAAAGTCGGATGGGGACTAGTGCTGCGATAAACGCGATAATAACTCGCTCCCGTCACCGCCCCCCACGAGAACTCGACGCGGTCGGCAAAAAGCCCCTGCGAAGTATTCAACTGCCCAGGAGCCGCCATGGTGCGAAACGACGAGGCCCGGAGGCCCAACTCACCGGCCAATTGACCACGGGTGCCCTTCGCCGCTTTGACCCAATAATAATAATGCACCCCTGGCACGGTCTGCTCGTCGACCAGGGTCGTAGCGGTTTGCCATGGGGCAATAACCTCGGCCCCTGCCGCGTCCGGGCGCTCATTTCGATAAACCTGGTAATGAGTCCCACCCACCACTTCGTCCCACTGCAACAATACGCGCCCGGCAGTAAAAACCGCCTCAAGAGCTATCGGCTCAGCCAGCGATAGCAAACCCTCTGCCGCAGTACTGAAAGCGCTTTCCCGCCGTCCGCTGCGACTGACCGCCGCCTTAACCCAATAGTGATAACGCACGCCCGGTGTAGCCGTCTCGTCGGTAAACGAAACGGCTTCGAGCCAATCGCTGACCGGCACCGACCCTGCTGCATAGGGATTGGTTCCGCGATAGACCCGATACGCCACGGCCCCCTTGACTTCGTTCCAACGAAGTCCCAACCCTCCTTCTACTACAATTAATTCGATCGCGGTCGGCTGGCTCAGACCGCGCACACCGCTGGTCGGCGAACTAAAAGCACTGGCTCCGCGATTGCTGTCACTGGCCGATGCCTTGACCCAATAATGATATTGCGTCCCCGCTACCGCAGTTTGGTCCACGAACTCCGCTACATCAATCCAACCGCCGATCGGCGCCGCCGTGGCGGTGTGAGGCTGCGTGCTACGATAGACCCGGTAAAAGCGAGCACCCACGGCACCATTCCATTTAACCACCACCGCTTCAGCTGGCCCAGAGACGACGGTCAGGCTGGTCGGCGAGGCCAAAGCCCGCTTGCCACGGACCGCCGCAGCAAAAGCACTCTCCCCAATGCCCCGCACATCAAAGGCGGTTTTGACCCAATAGTGATACCCCACCCCCGGCGAGGCCTTCATATCGCGAAACTCCGCAGCGGTTATCCAATCACTAATCGACACCGCCGAAGCCGTATCAGATCGGGCCCCGCGATAGACCCGGTAAAACACGGCGCCTAAAACCTGGTCCCAAACCAGCCGCACCCCATGCACATCGTTCGGATCGCGCACCTCAACCGCAGCGCTGGCTAGTGTCGCGACTTTTAAGTAGCCACTGCCGGCTATGCCAAATTCGCTGGTCTGGTTGCCGTCGGAAACCTTGATCCAATAAAAATACCGCCGACCATGCTCAGCCGCGCGATCGACAAAACGGGTCTCGGCCTGCCATGCCCCGAGAATGACCCGCAAATCGGGATTGTCCTCGCTACTGCGATAAATACGATAAAACCGGGCATTCGGCACGGGGTCCCAATTTACTTCGATGCGATCGGCGTAGCGCCCATTGCTGGCAACGACACGGTCCGACGTATTGGGGGCGGCAGAAACGACAGCAGCGCTAAGCAAAGTCAGCAGCGCCGCATAAATCAAGGCAACCTTAGCTTTCATAATTCTTCCTCGCACGCA
>DQLG01000030.1 GCA_015660315.1 Candidatus Latescibacterota bacterium | reverse complement strand
CTGTGAGTTTGTCGTTTGCGGTATGGACCAGCGTCGGCCTAGCCCAGGTCGGTGTCTACCAAGTCGGTCGCGGTGGTGCTTCGTGGACCGACGAGGTCGAGGTGCAGACGGGGGCTGTAGATAATAATGGTTCGCTGCAGCCGTTAGAACTTACTCGCGGTCAGAACCTGATCGAGTTGCTGAGTGAATCAGGTCTTATTTGGCTCAAGGGGCAGCCTTCCGATTTTATGACGGTGGGTCAGCCGCGAACCTGGTCCAACGATGGACTGTTTAACCAGGTCGATGGCCCGTTGCGATTGGTCGACGGCGATGAGCAGACCTCCTCGGAAGGCAACTACAAAACGGTTCGCAATCAGGCGGGCGCAACCTTCTTCTGGGATTTGGGCTCTCCCTTCCCTATTAATCGCATACGCTTCTTCCCCGACCCGGACGACCCGGATTCGTTTATTAAAGCTTTTGAAATATGGGTCAACGACGGCGAGGATTTCAACGAGATCCGCCGACCTACCTACAAGCTCTTACGAAGGGTAGAAGGCAACCGCGAGCAAGTGGTCGATCTAGAATTTCAGCCATTGCAAGGTCGCTTCCTCCAGCTCAAAGTCCTGTCCAAAACCTCCTTTAACTTGGCCGAATTTGAGATCTTCGGTGAGGGTTTTGTTCCGGTGTCGAATTATGTCTCGGGTCTGCATTCTTTTGGCGAGGCGGTCAACTTCGGCTTCTTGCGGATCCACGCTACTAGGTTGGCACGCGGCGACGGTAACGAGGGCAAGCGCCCGGTTGCCGTCTTACAGATGCGCAGTGGCGCCGATGACACGCCGCTGGTCTATTTTCGCCGCGACCGCGACACCGGATCGGTCGATGAAGTCTCATTCACCGAATACAATGTCGATCTGCCGCGGCGCGCTCTTTTTCGTCAGGACCCCAGTACGGGTGCGGTGCTTGAAGAACTGGAAAGGGTTAATTATATCGAATTGCCGGCCGAAGAGCAGGGGCCGGTGCGCGACTTCGTCAAGGGCGATATCCGCGCCGACGGACAGAATTGGAGCCCGTGGTCTCAGCCGCTGGAGATCGATTCGACGGGGACCTTGGTCTTGCCGGTCGACCTGCCTAGCCCGCGCGAGTTTTTCCAGTTCAGGATTTCATTCAATGGCGATGCGGAAACCACGATGCGTATCGACACCTTGAGCATGGAAATTTCCCCCGCGCTCGTCAGTGCCGCTGTGGGCGAGGTGGCGCTCGCCGCCGATTTGAGCCCTGAGAGCGGGGTGTTGGCCGTCACGGGTGGGGTGGATACGTCGTTTGTCTATGACATCCGGGCGGAGTTCGGCGCGGCGGGCTTGGCGGGTTTTCGCGGGGTCAAGCTGGCGGCTTTCCCGCCGCCGGTCTTCACTAGTCTGCAAATGGGCGATCCGCTGGAAGCGGTTGCCGATGTTGAGGTCATAGAGACCGCAGACGGTTTCCAGGTATTTTTCGCCCCCGTGGCCCAGGATAACAACCAGCCCTTGAGGGTCGTTTTCAAGCTGAGGTTGCTCGAGCACAATACCCCGGTCAATGCCTGGTTGCTGGGCGAGGGGGATGTGCCGCCACACCCGATCGCCGTCGGTGACGCCAGCGTCGAAGTGGGTACCGGAGCGATTAACATCTTCACCCTGGATGCTCGGCCGAAGATCGAAGTTCAGATTTCCACGCCAGTTGTTACTCCCAACGGCGATGGTACCAATGATACCGCCGAGATTGATTTTGTCCTGGCCCAGTTTACCGGTGCCCTCGAGGTTGATGCCGGTGTATATGATCTTTCAGGTCGACAGGTGCGTCGACTCATTGCCGGATCTAGAGCGGCCGGGGCGTATGACAATACATGGGACGGCAGGGCGGATGGCGGTGCAATGGTGCCGCCGGGGATCTATATCATTCGATTCTCCGTCAAGGCCGATGCCAAAGCCATCGAAACCGCCAAGCTCATAGGGGTGGTGTATTGATCGTTTTACATGCGAAATTCTTCATATTGCTCTTGGCGTTGCAAGGTGCGCTTTGGGCGCAGGTGTCGCCTAGTGCTTGGGTGATTGGCGGCCCGAATGGCGAGGCTTGGGATGACGCGGTTGAGCGCCGAATCGCCCTCGACGATACCAGTCGGGTCGGTGCTATCCAATCGCAGGAAATTCCGCGCGGCCACAGCGTCCTGCGCGAGTTGGTGCGGACGACCAGTGTGCAAACGCAAGCCAATGTTTTCGGCTATGTCTGGACCTTTTCCAAGGGGCCGCTTCGCATGGAGGCGGATACCTTGATGCTGGGCTGGAACCCGCGGATGTGGGATGCGGGGGGCCGCAACGCGCTCGCCGTGGCGATATCGCGCGGGTTGGTCGACGGGGACGGGCTGAGCCCGGCTTTTATGCACGCCGAGAGGGCCGATGGTTCGCCGACCGCCGACAGGTTCTTTACGCTGGACCTAGGCGTATCAGTGCCGATCGACAGTGTTTCTTTTTATCCACCCCAGAGCGGTCTAGCCGAGGACGGTCGGCGGCAACGGTCTTTGTTTCCGGTGGCCTATGAAGTCAGCCGTGCCAACAATCCGGTGGATTGGCTAGTCTTCGAAGACGAGAATGCCTCGGCCGGCACTGATGGTTATCACCCCCTTGAGGAAATTCTCGGCAGTACTTTCACCAATAATACCAGCATTGTCTCGCTGAGGTCTAGTTTGAAGTTCACCCGCTTTCTGCGCTTCAAATTTGGTGGCGTGACTTCGACCGGGATACTGGCGGAGGTGGAGGCCTTTGGCCGGGGATTTCCGGCCGAAGCCCGCTATGTCTCCAAGCCGCGCTCTTTCGGGGAGCAAGTGAGCCTGGGCCGCATAACCTGGCAGTTTACCAAATACCGCCAGGCGCCCTCAGGCGAGGTCTTCGCCGACCCCACAGCGCCGGTGGAATTGCTTATTCGCACCAGGGCGGGGATAGACGATGACCCGGTAGATCACTTTGTTTTTGACGAGTTCGGACGCCAGGTCCACGTCGCGCGCGACGCTTATTACGACGGTCCATTCCCGCGCAACCAAGCCCAGGTTTCGCAGATCAATGGCGGCGGGCTCGCCGGGTTCAGGGCTTCTCGCTCGGATGATATCACCAATTGGAACAGTTGGTCGGTTGCCTATCAGGTATCGGGTGACGAGGTCCGTTCCTCCGACGGCAAGGAGTATTTGCAATTTCGTTTTGAGATCAAGACTGAGGATCCGCTCGCCTTCGGTGTGTTGGATTCAGTGGCCTTCGAAGTCTCTCCTGTATTGGCCGATAGCGTGATCGGAGAGGTGTCGCTGGCGGGATTAGTCGGGGAACGGCAGGGCGTGGTCGAAGTGCCGCTCGGGGTAGATACCTTGTTCGTCTACGATATCCGCACCGTACTGGGTACCGGCGACCGGCCGGGTTTCGACGGCATCGAACTTGATGTGCCCTCGGGAGCGCGTTTCGTAAGCCTCGAACGCGACGGGGTCGAACTGCTGCAGGGGGCTGAATTCTCTCAGGAAACCTCTACTGGGCATCTGCGCATTACCTTTGCCGAACCGATTACTGAGGATACGGCGGTACGGCTGCAATTTCGCAGTGCGGTATACCAGGCCTCTATATTTTTAGAGGGCCGTATTTTCAATAGCAGCGTAGAGATCTCCAGCCTGCCGCAGTCGATCGAGTCGGGCGACGCTCGCGCCGAAACGGGCAGCAATGGTATTCAGGTCGTAGCGACCGAGATCAAAACTAGGGTCCTTGGGGACCTGCGGCTTTCGTCATCGGTGATCACTCCAAACGGTGACGGAGTCAACGAAGAAACCATTATCTCCTTCAATTTGTTCGACGTCAATAGCGCGACGGTGCGGGTAGAGATCTACGACATGGCCGGTCATCGTCTTGCCGCGCCGCTAGACGCGGTGGCAAACGCTGGGCCTTATGGACCCAGTTGGGGCGGACACGACGGCGATGGTGGCCTGGTCGCACCGGGGATTTACCTGATCAAGGTAGAGGTGGATGTGGACAGGGGCACGCAAACACTGGTTAAATCTGTAGCTGTCGTCTATTAACGGGCTAAGCGAGATAGAAGATGAAACGTCGACTGAATCGAATATTGTCCTTGGCCATTGTCACCGTCCTCACTGCGCCGGAAACGGGTATAGATGCGCAGGATCTGGTGTTCAGCGGAGCGGATTTCGAGTCTTGGAATCATCCGCGGGGCTTGGTCAACGTGCAGGCCGACGGTATCGAGGTCAAACGTTTCGGTAAGACCTTTAACGCGGTGGCCGACGCCGGCGGATTTACTTCGATCGTTATTGGCAATCTTTACGGCAGCGTACGTCCCGTGCGCACGCCCTCGAATCAGGCTGAAGCCCATCTCGTTGCCGATCAGGACCTCAATACCTGGTGGAAACCTATCGCCGACGATCCGACGGAGCATTTCTGGGTCGAGGTTGATCTGGGCCGGGCGGTGATTGCGGACAAGATCCGCGTGATCTTCCCCGACACTGAAGAGGCGCGTCCTTTCACATTTTTTTCGGTATTTATCAGCCCGGGGATCGGGGTGACCTTTGGCGGCGGCAATCGCATCGTTTTTAACCGAGTTGGTCGCCCCGTCAACAATAATACCAGTAGCGTGGTCGAATTCGAACTTGAGATGGAGAACGACGCGACGCAGAAGTTTGCGCCGGTGCGCTTCGTGCGTTTTGAGGCCGTCGGCCGCACGCCGAATGCGGCCTTGGCCGAGATCGAAGTCGACGGCGTTGGTTTTAACCTCGCCTCCAAAGTCTCGATCGAAAAACGGCTCGAACGCGGCGATGAAGTCTGGGGGGGCAGGACCTGGACCTCGGACGCTCGCGAGTGTGCCGATCGGGCCTGCGGCCGAGGCAGCGGCGCCGAGGCGCTGATCGACGAGGACCTTGGTTTCCGCATGTGGAATATCGAGGCGGTCATCAAAGGTGGCGATTGGCGCGATTCGGGCTATTGGGGCGTGGTCGACTTTGAGAATGTGTTTCGTATCGACCGGGTGGTGTGGTTGCCCTATGTAAACAACGGGCCGTACAATTACGCTCATTTTTCCGGCGGTTGCGGCTGGACCAACCAGGAACTGTTTACTTCGGACGGCTCGCCGAGCAAGACCGCGATTTCCGAGGTCGAAGGCCTTTTCGAATACGATATGCTCGTCGT
>DQLG01000846.1 GCA_015660315.1 Candidatus Latescibacterota bacterium | reverse complement strand
GTCCTCGTCGGCTTGGATCGTGTGTGTCGCGCCTAAATCGCGGGCGATTTTTAGGCGTTTGGCTACGACATCGATGACAATCACCTGACGGCCGAGATAGCTGTGCAGTAGCGCACTGCCCAGGCCGATGGGGCCCATGCCAAAAATGGCGACCGACTCGATCGGCTCATTTTTGAGTTTTGTCGAGGTGTGGTAGGGCACGCCGAAACCGTCGCCTGAAATCAATAGGCCGACTTCCCACGAAAGATCGTCGGGCAACAGGTGACAGGCATTGGCGCGGGTGAGAAAGTATTCGGCGTGCGTGTTACTGTAGGTGACGAGATCGGAGCAGTAGGTGTATTGGCCCTGGGCGCAGTAGGCGCAATCGCCGCAGCCGGCGACGGCACTGACGCCGACGCGCTGGCCCTCTTTGAGTTGGGTGACGCCGGGGCCGAGTTGTGCGACGATGCCGGCGGATTCGTGTCCCGTATTGCCCGATTCCATGCCGTCGCCGCGATAGAGTTTTAGCTCGCTGCCGCAAAGGGCGGATACCTGGGTCTGGATCAGGACTTCGCCCGGGCCGGGTTCGGGCCTGGCAACGTCTATGCAGCGGACGGTGGATTGGCCCTGCATGTGCAGTGATTGCATGGTCTTATAGCTCTAGGGAAAGTTCGCTGGCGAGATCGACGGGGCGTTTATGGGCGATGGAGCGTTTGATCGCGGCTTCCACTTGTAATTCCTGCAAGCCGGCGATACCGGGTACGGGTGGTGGCTGGCCCTGGCGCAGCGATTCGAGATAGGCGAGGATCGACTTGACGAAAGAATCGTCGTATTGTTGCCAGCGCGAGCGGTCGCGGGCAATGGCGTGGGTTTCGTGGCGGCCGCTCTGGTGGTCGAGCACTTCCATATCGCCGTCGAGGTCGCGGATATGGATGCGGCCCTGCTCGAAATTGAAGGTCAATTCGAGCAGCGGGAAGGTCCAGTTTAACATCGAAGTGCCGATCAAGGTGCCGCTGGCGTCCTGGCCAGTGCGGAAGGCGGCAGTGACGTCGCGGGCGGCCATTTTGTCTCCGCGCGGGTATTGGCCCTGTAGGGCGGTGAGTTCGACGATGGGGTCGGCGAAGTGGTGCACGAGGTCAATCGCGTGGCTCCAACAGGCGTAGTGCACCAAGCCGGTGATATTGACCACATGGCCAAAATTGCGCTCGGCGATCAATTCTTTGGCTTTGAGTGGCTGGTCGAAGAACCGGTAGTTGAAGATCATCGCCGTTTCGCAGCCCTGCACGGCGGCTTGTTGCAGCAGGGTGCGGGCGTTGGTGAAATCCTCTTCGCGCACGTCTTCTTGGCCGTGCGCGGAGACGAGTGGTTTTTCGAAGTACAGTCGTTGCGGTTTGAGCGCGAGCAGGGCGTTGGCCGCGGCGAGGCGTTCGGTTTCGCGGGTTAGCACGAAGACCGAATCCGGTGACCAGGCGATCAGGGCTTCTAGCGTGTCGAATACTTCGCCGCCGAATTCTTCTGCGACCGCATCGGCTTTGGCCCTGGTGCGGTTGTAGTAGCCTAATTCGACGTCTTCTTGGCCCGCGAGGCAGGGGATATAATTGCGCTTGGCTACATTGCCGGTGCCGACCAGCCCGATTTTCAATGTCATAATGGCTGCTCCCATATGCTTGAGGTGGCCTCAATATAGATCTATTTTCCCCAGCGTTCCAATAAGAGTTGTTGCCCCGACGGGGTTTTTTCTATACTTGTCGTGCACTCGCAAATAGGAGCTGAACTATGATACCATTGGACTACGGGCGTTCGTTTTTGATCGGCAAGGCGTCGGACAACGAGGTGCGGTTTTGGGTCGAGTCGAGGACCAGGATCATCGATGAGGCTTCGGGGCAGTTCGAAGACTATATACAGGTCGGCTCGTGCAAGAGCGAGCACACCTTTGCGGAAAAGAACTTGTTGCACGAAGACAACTACGATTTCCTGCCCATTTTCGGTCCCGAGTGGTCGATCGTTTACAGGCGTCCCGCTGCGCTGAGCGAACGCTATTGCGATATTCGCCCGTCGGTCGAATGGTGGGACGGGCAGAAATACTATCTGGTCGAAGGGCAGGATGTGGCGGAGTTGCACAGCAATGAGATGATTCGTGAGGCGACCTATGATTTTACGCCGATTGTTACGCAGACCGAAATATGGAACGAGGATACCGGCTTGCGCGCGATTATCGAGTGCCCGGTAAAGACGATGAATACCCGGCGCGAAGACAATATCTACCAGGTCGATACCGGCCCGGTGGCCTTGCCGGATTTGAGCCGACGCTATGATCGCCACGTCGACGGCATATCGCTGGCCTTTGTGGTCTTTAATGCGCCGCATTTTGCCGACTTTGTGCTCGAAGCGCCTACCGTCGTCGGCAGCGAGCAGGTCCACCACTATTCCAAAATAGTGTCGCTCGAAGCGCAGAACAGGGTCTACGCGGTGGGCGGATGAGCGCCGAGATCCTCGTTTATCAATACCTAGTCTGAAAGCTATTCATAGTATGGACAGTTTATCCGCAGGGCAGATCGCCGAGTTTCGGCAACATGGTTTTCTCGTGGTCGAGAATGAACTGTCGGCTGAAGAAGTGGCGGCGGTCGGCGAGCGAGGGGACCTGATCGCCAATGGCCAGGCGCAGCACGTGCCCGAATCGAGTGTGCAGTTAGAGCCGATTTTTCGCGATGGGCAGCGGGTCGTTGAGGATCGCGCGCTCGCGGTGCGCAAACTCTATAATCTGGCAGTGTACGACCCGGTGATGTGGGCGCATGCGACGAATGCCAAGATCGTCGACATTATCGCTGCGCTATTGGGCACCGAGGATTTGAAAATGTACGGCGACCAGTTTTTTATGAAAGCGCCCGAAACCGGTACCGCGCAGCCTTGGCACCAAGACTCGGCCTCGTGGCGCGATATTTTTCCGATGGACCTGGTCACCGCCTGGGCGGCGATCGATGATGCGACACCGGACAATGGTTGTTTGCACTTTGCACCGGGGACCCATCGCTGGGGCATGATGCGCGGTGCGCAATCGGCGCCATTTATCGCCGATTTAGACAGCGGCAAGTGGCCCAGCGTGCCGGCGCCGCTAAAGTCGGGCAGTATTAGCTTCCACCACAGTCTTATTTTGCACCACAGCGGTGCCAACCATTCCAGGCTGCGCCGTCGCGGGTATGCCGTGCATTATATGCGGGCGTCGTCGTGGAAGGACGAAACGGTGACGGACGCGCCGAAGATGCCGCCCTTTAAACAGGTGCGGGGCGATTCTATTTTGGGCCGCGTATAAAGGGGGATAGAGTCATGAAAATCACCGCAGTGAAGACGATTCCCATCGATAGGTCGCGTCACGGCGTTTTGGGCT
>DQLG01000220.1 GCA_015660315.1 Candidatus Latescibacterota bacterium | reverse complement strand
GCGTCCTAGATAGTCGACTTGGCGTTTGACCTCGGCGATAATGTCTTCGATCCGCGTCAGGTCGGCTTGTGTCGCTTCGAGGCGATTCCAAGTCGAGCGGCGCCGGGTCTTGTATTTGGTAATACCGGCGGCTTCTTCGAGGATGCGGCGGCGGTTTTCAGTTTTTTCGCTGATGATCTCGTCGACCATGCCCTGCTCCATCACCGAATAAGCGCCCTGGCCGAGACCAGTGTCCATAAGGAGATTGGAGATATCGAGCAGGCGGCAAGGGATCTTATTGAGCAGATAATCGCTTTCGCCGGAGCGAAAGAGGCGCCTCGTCAGCATCACCTCGTTAAACTCGACGGGCAGGACATTTTCGTAATTTTCGATAGTGAGCGAGACTTCGGACATCCCCAAGGCTTTGCGTTGGCGGGTGCCGGCGAAGATTACGTCTTCCATGCGGCTACTGCGGAAGGTGCCGGCGCGTTGTTCGCCGAGGACCCAACGGATTGCCTCGACTACATTGGATTTGCCGCAGCCATTGGGGCCAACGATCGACGTAATGCCTGGATCGAAGGGAATGACGATCTTTTGCGCAAAGGACTTGAAGCCAAAAATTTCGAGTTGAGTGAGACGCACAATCCGGCTCCTGCAGGGCACTATAGAAGAGTGCACCGATGGGGACATGAGTGGTTAATAAATCTGTTAAGGTTCTGGTATAACTATTAAGGTACTGGAAATATCTGCGATTTGTCTCGGGGAGAGGCCAATCGATGGGTCGCGCTGTGGGGAAACAGCGATTCTTGCAAATACCACAAAAGACACAACCAATAGGGTAAGAGCAGCAAGGAGTGTACTATATATTGGAGGTCTGGTCAAGGTGTTTTAAGTTGGACTTGACGTAATAAGTCGGGGCGGCCACATTAGCCGAATCATCGAGGAGGAAGGTAGATTGAATTTAGTCAGCCTGATTGAGCCGATCATCGAACGCCTGCCCGAAGATCGCCGCAACATAATGGAGGCGATTATAGCAGAATACGAGCTTGGCGACACGCAGCGCTTGCTTTTGGCTCTTGTTGCTGCAGCGAGCAAAAGGGAGCGCCAACTTATGCGTGTCTTATTGAGAGATATGGAAGTTAAAGAAGAAAAAGATCGAGTCGCAAACGAAAATCAGTAGAGACCGAATCACAGCAGTCGATATACTGGAATAGATAGTTTTAGTGTCAAATAGTATCATGGGAGATTCCAGTGGCTGATTACGGACTGATTTTGTGTTTAATACTTACCCCGATCGCATTGCGGTGGATTACCGTTTGGCAAATGCGGCGGTTTTGCGGTGTTGCGCTGAACGCGGATCAAGAGTGCAAGAAAATGACCGGAGAGTTGAGCGATATTCGGGAAGCTACTTACCAAGTGGAGCGCCAGGAGTCCCACTATGCGGCACGGCGTAGCAATTTGCATCGCCAAATCGAAGCGGCGCGGGCCGAATTAGCCAAGTTGCGCCGTCCGGCGAAAGGCCGGATAGCCGTCCGTCCGGCGAAAGGCCGGATAGCCGCCTAAAGCGCGACTATGGGCGGATGGCAGTTCCACTATCGGATCGCCGATTGCGCGATAGTCGTGCAAGGGACCGATAGCCGACTCGAAGCCCTGGCCGCCAGTTTATATGAGGGAGCTCGCTGCGAGCAAGCCGGGCTTCAGATACACGCTTGCTTTGATCTTGATGTGCACGACGGTAGCTTCATGCTCAAGTGCGCCGAAGGTGAAATCGGCGCCGCCGATTCACTAAACGAATTTTTTCAACTGGTCGAGTGGCAACTGACCGAGGCCTTCATGCGCGGTCTCAACGCCTTCTATCAACTGCATGCCGCCGTAGCCGTATGCAAGGGACGTGCGCTGATCTTATGTGGGCCATCTGAGGCGGGTAAGACTTCGTTGCTTATCGGTTTGGCTGCATCGGGGGCACTGGTCTATACCGACGAAATCGCCCTCATTGCTGAAGGTGATCTGCAGGTACTTCCCTTTCCTCGCGATTTAATCGTTCATCGGGGTACACAGCGGCTCTTTCCAGAATCGTTGGCAGACCTACCCACCTGGAAAGACTTCGACGCCTATCGCTTTGTATCGCCCATTGTTTTTGGCGGTCATAGTTCGCAGACACCGGTGCCTTGTCGTGCATTGCTCTTCCCCGTGCGGAAATCCGGTGCAGGTGCCGTGTTGCATCCACTCGGCCAGGCCGAGGCGGCCAGTCGATTGCTGCAACAGTCTTTCAGTTTGTGGGATTGGGGTGACGCGGCGGTTGAGATCGTGGGGCGCTTAGTTGAGTTTTGCCCAGCGAGCGAAATCGTCTTTGCCGACGCCCGTGAGGCTGCGGCGCTCCTGCTCGATTCAGAAGTTTAAATCCGAGTCGTCGACCGTGGCTGGGTCGTCTTCTTTGCCCATCGTGATTATATGCTCGGTGGTGATTTCATGACGCCCCGCGTAACCGCCGTCGAGTTCGTGCCAATATCCTACTCGTGGTTCACCGCGCTGCCAGCACAACAGAACCCAACGCCCCTTATAGGTCGTGGGGAAATCCAATAACCCGTGTTCGATGCCGCCTTGGGGAAAACGGATCCCCGCGACGATGATCTCCTCTTCGACGATGGTTTTAATGTCTAGGACCAAGCCATCTACTCGGCTGCTATGTCCATTGAATGCCGCGTGGTCGGGGTTAGTAGTGTGGGCGACAGACTCGCCCCACAGGGCATCGAGGACCTGTAATTTCTGGTCGTGGTGGCGGACGGCGGCCTTTTTGGCCTCTATGCGTTGGAGGATTTCTTCCAACCGTGGCAGTTCGGCATTGGCCTCTGCTATAGTGAACGCTTTGCGCGTCATATGCTTCATATCATGTCTTTATAGGTGTTGGGTCGGTCTTCAATTCGCAAGTATAGGCATTAGAACGCTGCACTACAAGCAGAATGCACAAAGGCCTTGCGCTCCGGTAGGGTGTACTTGATATTAAGACCGGTTTACAAAATGTGGAGACGGTTGAGATGACCGGCCCCATCTTTTTTTATAACTAAATATAAAATATGGCAGTTACCGTAGAAGAAGTGCGCGGGGTTGCCGCGCTGGCCCGGCTGAGTTTCTCGTCTGTAGATGAAGAGAGACTAACTGGGGAACTCAACCGCATCCTGCAGTATATGGACAGGCTCAATGAACTCGATACCGAGGGTGTAGAGCCAACGTCCCACGTGCTGCCTTTGGCGAATGCTTTTCGCCCGGATGAGGTGGATCCCTCGCCCGCAGTCGCGGATATTTTGGCCGCGGCCCCGCAACGACAAGAAAATTATTTTAAGGTTCCCAGAATTATCGACTGAAGGGAAGCGGCGACAGTG
>DQLG01000706.1 GCA_015660315.1 Candidatus Latescibacterota bacterium | reverse complement strand
GAGAAGATGATGAAGCGCGTCGAGCGTGTCGAAGAGGGTTTGAAGGTCCAGTTGCGCGGGATCAATACCGACATGAACACCATGAAAGACGATATCAAGGATCTCAAAGAGTCGGTGGCCTTGATGGGTACAATACCGATTGACGGTCTCGATGAGAATGGCGAGTCGATGGGCGGTGGGTTGGACCTTGAGAGCGAAGAAGACGTCGAGGCGCTCAAGCAGGTGGTGCGCGAGGTGCTCGAATCTGAACAGTTCACCAGCGATCTGTCGCCGCTCGAAGAAGAAGAATTGGCGTTGCCTGCCGAGGATGGCATGGAGATGGAGATGGAGGAGGATTTAGAGGAATCGGAAGAAGAGGAAGAAGGATCGTTTTTCACCTCATCGTTATTCTTCGGAATCCTGGGAGCGATCGGCCTTGTAGCCGTCGCGGCCTTCTTCTATCTCAAAATGATGGCTGGCAGCGAGGATGATGATGATGAGGAACACGAGGACGACGAGGAGATTGAGGAAGACGACGATGATCTCGATATGGACATGGAGATCGAAGAGGAGGACGACATTGTCGTCGAAGAAACTTCATAGGCGCCGCGCGGGCCGCGAGCAAGGTGAGTCATTATGTTTAGGTTAAAGACCGGGATTGGCCTCATTTTTCTGGCGATGTTGGGCTCTGTTGAAGCCCAGATGCCGGACAAAGGGCTGGTTATCCGCAATACTGACGGGCTGATTTTCATAGATATGGGCCGTCAAGACAATGTGATGAAGGGTGACCTTTTCGATATTATCGACGAGGACGTCGTTTTACACCCTTTGAGCGGTGATACGCTATCGGTGACGCCCAAGAGCGTCGGTGCCCTCAAAGTGCTCCAGGTCTACCCCAAGATGGCCCTGGTCCAACTTTTACACATCCAGGGCAATAAGAATCCAATGTTGATGCGCGTGTCTCCGATCCAGAATCCAGACCGCTTGGTGGAAATCGAGCGCTATATAAAAAAGAGCCATGCGATGGCCATGGGCGGTGCGTCACCGCGTCTGAGCCTGGTGCCGGGTCTGTACCAGTACCATATGGGCGAAAAGAAAAAAGGCCTGTCGATGTTGGGCGTGGAAATCGCGTCTTTGGCGTTGGGGGTGGCTTACCGCTTGAGTAGTGAAGATTGGTTTACGCAATACGAAGATCTAGGTCCTGGCCTCGCGCCGACGGATTACGACTTCTATTTCAATGAGGCCAGCGACCGCCGGGCGCGGAGCAATCACTTTTTCTTGATCGCTGGCGCGCTCTATGCCTACAATCTGGTCGATGTGATGTGGATGGGTGGCGATCAGGTGCCGATGAACGCGCAAGCAAATCAAAAGATGGACCTAGGGTTGGGGCTCGACGGCAACGGCCGGCCGATGTTTAACCTGGTACGCAGGTTCTAAGGCTTATGCGTTGTACATATCTCATATTGTTATTGCCTTTGCTGCTGGCTTGCGGCAATGTCAAAAGGACTAATTCCTACGACCCGAGTGGTGGGGGCATCACCGACTTGCGCTCGTTGCTAGTTGGGACTTGGAGTCGCGACGACGCAGAGAAAAACCAGATTTACACCTTCAAAGAAGATGGTCGCGCCGAGTTGCGCGATTTTTCGACGCTCGAAGGTGGTGCAATCGACCGCAACGGGGCCTATCCGCAGACGCTGGTTTTTAGCTTCTCGGGCACCTATGCGATGGTGGGCGATTTGTTGCGGATCACCTTTACTGGCGTACAGACGAATGACCCGGGCGGTGAGACGCCGCTCTTGCGCGATAAGGTCGTTAATATCCGCATTCAAGGCGACAAGTTGACGCTAGAAGAGCCAGATGGAGACAGGGTATACGCCCGGATTTGAAAAGATATTTTATTGGAGGAATTATATAAAAGGCCGCGAGGACATATCCTCGCGGCCTTTTGTTTTTGTCAGTAGGCCATTGGTTTTGCGTTGCGGAATTTGAATCTATGATGCTATTAGGCTGACCCGCAACCCGGCGAAGGCAGCCTAGGTCCAACCGTAGTATCGTTCCGTTCACGCAAGGTGATAACGCCGGTTGGGGAAAGCTGTCAGGGCTGGCCGTCGCGCCAGTGCCTATCGAGCGCCAAGCGGGCAAATAGCTGGACGCGCGCCATTGTTGTGCAAGCCGAGGACGCGCAGCCTGCCGAGGCTATTGGCTTCTTGTTAGCTTATTTCGCGCGACACCCGGTCGCCTGTCGCGTCCGGCCTCGAGGATATGTCGGCCACTGGCCATTCGCGCCCCGATCCCGATACCTAGGCGAGTGGCAGGACCCTGTTGTCCCCTACTGATCCCAGCCGAATAGAGCGAGTAGATGTTGCGGCTGCCCGAAGATAGCGTCAACCCGGTAGTAGCGCTGTCGTTGATCCAATTGCTGGTCACTAGACGACCGGTATGGGAATAATTGAATAGACCCAGGGCAATGGTCGATATCTTACGAAGGTTAACTTTACCAATCTGCGCGCCTTTGACCTTTTGCGGGATATTGACGCCGCCGATGCTGATAAAGACTCCAGTGCTGACAATTGAGCCGAGGCCGAACACAACCGCGCCAAAGACGCCGAGTTCTCGTTTTAGTTGCGGGGTGATGGTTGGAGATGCTGAGTCTGTCGACAGTGAATTGATCGTCGGTGAAGTGTTCGAGTTGAATTTGCTCAGTTGCTCGATAAAAAAGTATAACAATTTTCAGATTGATGATGGATTTTTTCGCCCAATATAGCCAATCAGGTTGGGTCGTTTGTTGGGGGGCTATGAGCGGAAGAAAAAACGGCGGGTAGCGGTATTTGCCATTTTTTGGCGGGTATGCTCCCGCTTGCGATGCGGGACGCGTTCTTTATATTCTTAGCCAGCTTCTCCCCCCGTCACCTCTTTTTTAGGGGGTTATACCTTGGGCATTATCGTGCTCGACTTCGGTGGGCAATACGCCCACCTTATCGCCAACCGCATTCGCCGCCTCCACGTCTTCGCCGAGATCCGTTCGCCCAATAGCGCCGTCGCCGATCTGGCCGATGCCGAAGGGCTCATTTTGTCGGGCGGCCCCTCCAGTGTCTACGATGCCGACGCCCCCGCCTACAATCCCGAAATCTTAGAGATGGACAAGCCGATGCTGGGGCTGTGTTATGGCCATCAGTTGCTCTGCCATCGCCTCGGCGGCCAGGTCGAGCCGGGTGATACGCATGAATTTGGTGCGGCCTATTTACAGGTCAAAGAGGCAACGGGCGTACTTTCAGGCCTCGATGAGCGTGAAATGGTCTGGATGAGTCATCGCGACCAAGTCGCCGCGCTGCCGCCGGGTTTTGAGATATTAGCCGCGACCGAAGATTGTCCGATCGCGGCGATGGGCCACGCCGAGCGCAAGATCTACGGCTTGCAGTTTCATCCGGAGGTGACGCATTCGGTCCGTGGCATGCAGATG
>DQLG01000399.1 GCA_015660315.1 Candidatus Latescibacterota bacterium | reverse complement strand
CTGGATGCTTGAATCTTCGACGACGGTAACGGGTTTTACATCGGTAACGTATCCATGCCCGTCAATTTCTCGATAGAAGATAGATTCGCCATCGGCAAAATTTAGAACCTCCGCACTTCATTGCGATCTATTCGCTCACCAACGGACAATCCTCGCAGCGCCCTTCCGTTCCGCACGCATCCAGCTCACAGTTAAGCAGCGCCTCCGCGTATTTTCGCCATTGGGCCGGGTAGTGCAATTCGCCTTCAAC
The DNA here is from genome assembly GCA_015660315.1 of Candidatus Latescibacterota bacterium. Classification (GTDB taxonomy): domain Bacteria; phylum Latescibacterota; class UBA2968; order UBA8231; family UBA8231. The sequence continues at coordinate 6,979 of DQLG01000399.1, read as the reverse complement.
GCGAAAATCGCGCACCAGCGCGCGCAATAGCGCAAAGCGGGTTTCGCGGTTGGTGACTTTATCGCGCACTCTTTGGCGAGCGTCGGCCAAGCAATTCAGATAGTCGACAAATTCCTCGTCAAAAAGCCCTTCGAGATCTTTGCGCAGACGGCTGGCTAATGCTGGGCTGGCGTTGGAGGTGGAGATGCTCAGCCGCAGATGGCCTGGGTGGATCAGCGCCATCATGCCAAAGTTGGAGTGGGTGGGGTTGTCGTAGGAGTTGATGAGGATACGTTGTGCGATGGCGAGTTTATAGACCTTGGCTGTCAGCGCCTCGTCGTCATTTATCGTATTGAGCGCGAGGAAGACGCCGTCGAGATCCGTATTTTCAAAGTCGCGTTGGTGGTGGGTGATCCGGCCGGTAGTAACCCATTCGGCGAGGGTTGGTGTTAAAGCAGGGCTAACAACGGTGATGCGGGCGCCGGCGTTGAGCAGACGCCCACTTTTTTCTTCGGCCTCGCGCTCACCGCCGATAACTAAGCAGGGCTGGTCCATAACATCGAGACCGGCCTGGAAGTAGGGGTTAAGTTGGTGGCTCATGCGCGTGGGATCATTTGGTCGAGCAGGTGTTCTAGCTCGGGCAATACTAGTTTGCCCATCGCCAACTCAATAATGTCCAAATCACCGGGTAAGCAGAAGACCATTTTGCGTCTTATCGAGCCAGCGACGCCTTGCGCGAGCATTGCGCGGGAGCCCTGCTGTTGGTAGAGCAATGAACGCAGCAAATCGCCGAAGCCGTCGAGGCGGCGGTCGAGTTGTTGGCGTACCGCGTCGCCGATCGGGTCGCGCAGAGCATTGCCGGTGCGACCGGTGAAGAAAATCACCTCGGAGGACTGACTCTGGGTGAGTATGGCCAGCTCGCCTTTGATTTGCAGGCCGTCCGGTTTGATGGTGCGGTCCTGGGTGATTTTGTGGCCGGCTCCTTCAAGGATGCTTACGAGCAATTGCCCGCTCTGCGCCTGGCGTTCGTCGCCGACGAGCAATACGGCGCAACCAATTGACCTGGCCATGGTTACTCGTTGACTACCGAGACCAGGGCCGGGTAGCTCGTATCGCCCTCTGCACCGTATTCGACGGGCAGGCCCGATTCCGTCCAGCCGAGCTCGACGACTTCGCCGGCCTGGTTGCGCGCACCACCGTAGCCGCCGGTGACATTGGTGATATTGGTGAAGCCGGCGGCGATCAGTGCTTCGGCGGCGCGGACCGAGCGAGCGCCGGACTGGCAGCCGATTAACAATTTTGCGTCGAGGTCGAAGTGCGACTGCAGGACGCGCACAAAGTCGGGGTTGGGCACCATGCCCATCGCTTCGCGGTGCATGACGGGAATATTGAGCGAGCCGGCTGGATGGCCGTTTTCGTATTCGGGCATGGAGCGGACATCGATATAGGTGGTGTCCGAGTCGTTTGAGCGTAACTCGTTGGCTTCGTTAGGGCTTAGATTCTGGTAACTCATGGGATATACCTCCTGACGGATAAATTCACCGGATGGACTGAAAATCGGTCTTGCGGAGCGGTGCTGGTCTTTTAGGTGGTCGAACCAGCACAGATAAGAGCAGAAGTCGCGGTTGAGTCGGTAGAGAAAGCTCTTCTGATAGGGTTTGTCGCAGACATGGCATTGGCGGTCGCTCGCTTTGGCGCTGCGCACGGTGAGATTGTTGAACAGGCGATTGATATGGAAACTGCCGCGCCAACCCAAGAGCAGCATAATGGCGAAATTTAGCCAATCGATGGCGAGCAGGCCGGCGCAAGGCAAGGCCAGCCAGAAACCCAGACAGTGCGGACAGCGAAAGAGCTTGGCGGTCCATGGCGAAAAGTTGGTAGCCCACTTGCGCAACCCGGCCGTCGGGTTTGATCGACGCAAAAAACGAGTGCTGAAGGTAACAAAGGTGACGGCCGCTAAAAGGCTTATATACTGGATGTTCACTTGACAGTGTCCACCTTGAGGGGTTGTTTGATATGAGTAAGTGGATATTGTTAACTAATGTATTATTTCCAGCTAGATAGACAAGCCTGATATCTAATAGGAGGACGGCATGAAGGGGTGGCCCCGCCATGGGGCTTGGGTATTATTGATGGTGGCAGTCTTGTGGTCTTGCGGTGATGAAGAGGGCGAGGATGAGAAGGGCAAAGACGCGGATCAAGCGTTATCGCAGACCGACAGTACAGCTGTAGATAGCACCATAGCCGATAGCGCCGCGGTTGATTCGCTGGCGAAAAAAATAGAAGCGGTGCCGGTGGAGATCGCATTGGCCCATACGGGTGAGATTTCGTCGTATTTGCTCTTCAATTCGACGATCGAGACTGAGGCAATCGTCGAAGTCTTCCCGCAGATTAGCGGCATGGTCGAACGCGTAGTGGTCGAGGAGGGGGATCGCGTCGAAATAGGCGATACGCTCATCGCGATTGAGGACGAGCAATTGCGCATCGCTAACCGCGAGGCGCAGATCAATCTCGATTATCAGCGCACCGGCTACAAACGTACCGAAGAGATGTTCAAGCGCAAGCTGATCAGCGATCAGGAATTCGAAACGCGCAAATACGAGTTGGAGCAGGCCCACCTGCGTCTCGAACGGACCCAGCTTGACTTGGCGCATACGGTGATCTTGGCGCCTTTTTCAGGTGTGATTACCGAGCGCTACGTCCAGGTCGGCGCTCGGGTGGGGGGCAGTAGTAAGCTCTATGACCTGATCAAACTAGACGATATGATCGCCCGCGTCTTTGTTCCCGGTCAGTATTTGACGGTCATCAACAATGGCCAACAGGGCGTTATCTCCTCGGAGTTTCTGCCCGGTAAAAGCTTCGAAGGTTGGGTTAAGCGCATCAGTCCGGTGGTCGATCCGCGCAGCGGGACCTTTAAGGTGACGGTTGGGGTACGCGATCACTTTGAGTATTTGCGGCCCGGACTTTTTGTCAATGTGCGCATTGTCACCGACACCCACGAAAGGGCGATATTGATTCCAAAACGGGCGGTGGTTTACGATGGCGGCGATAAGTTCGTTTTTGCCGTCGATGATACGGTCGCGGTGCGGATTAAGTTACAGCCCGGTTTCGAGGATGTCGAATTCGTCGAGGTGATGGCGGAGGTCAAAGAGGGGGCACCGATTATCGTCGTCGGCCAGAACGGACTCAAAGCTGGGACTCGGGTGCGCGTAGTCAATGAAGATTGGGTCCCTAAGGTCAGCGTCGAGGCCGCCTCTGACGACGGGGGTTAGACACCTCGTGGGAGATCCTAAAAGCACATCGGGGTTTACGATCACGACCCGGCGGCCGGTCGCCATACTTATGGTGGTGCTGGCCGTCTGCGTATTTGGCGGGGTATCCTATCAGCGGCTTTCGCTGAACCTCATGCCGGATATCTCCTACCCGACATTGACGGTGCGTACCGAGTATCCAGGCACAGCGCCCGAAGAGGTCGAAACGCTGCTTTCGCGCCCGTTGGAGCAGGAACTCGGGATTGTACCGCACCTAGCCAATATTAGTTCCATTTCCAAGGCTGGGCAGTCGGATATCGTTCTCGAGTTCGAATGGGGTACTGACATGAATGTCATGTCCCAGGAAGTGCGGGAAAAAGCCGACCGCGTCTTCTTGCCTCAGGACGCCAAGAAACCTCTGTTATTGCGCTACGATCCTTCGCTAGACCCGATTATGCGTATCGGCCTGCACGGTCCGCAGGACCTCTTTGCGCTGCGCTATCTGGCCGAGCACGAGATCAAGCGCGAGTTGGAGGCGTTGGCCGGGGTGGCGGCTGTTAAGGTCAAGGGCGGCCTTGAGGAAGAGATTCACGTGGCGCTGAACGAGCGCCAGCTCTCGGTGATGGGCTTGGATATCGCGCAGATCAACCAGCGGCTGGCGCAAAATAACGTCAATCTGCCCGGCGGTAATTTGCGCGAGGGGCAGGTCGAATACCTGATCCGCACGCTCAACGAGTTTCAGACCATCGACGAGATCGCCAATTTGATCGTGGTCAGGCAGGGCGACGCCGATGTCTATCTGCGCGATATCGCGGTGGTTTCCCGCGCCAACAAGGATCGCGAGATCATCACCCGGGTCAACCAGGCCGAGAGCGTCGAGATCGAAATCTACAAAGAGGCCGACGCCAATATCGTCGCGGTGGCTGAGCAGGTGCGCAATACGCTCTACGGTTTGCCGCCGCAGCGCGAATATGTCGAGCAGTTGGCCCGGGGGGCGGCAGAGGAGGAAGAGGAGGCAGAGGAGGAAGAGGAGGCAGAGGCGGCAGAGGCGGCAGAGGCGGCAGAAGAGAGTGAAAGCGACAAAGAGGAAAGAGAAAAGAAAGAGCGGCAAGCAGAAAAGGAAGAAGCGGCGCGCAAGGCCATCGAACATTTGCGCTTGACGGATTTTATCAGCTACCGCCTGCCCGAAGGGACCGAGTTAGAATTGCTTTCGGACCAGTCGGGTTTTATTAAGAAATCCATCGAAGAAGTCCAGACCAGTGCGATTATTGGCGGCGGCATGGCGGTGCTGGTGCTCTTTATCTTTTTGCGCAATATAGTGCATACGCTGATCATCGGTCTGACGATTCCAGTTTCTATTATCGCGACGTTCGCGCCGATGTTTATGTTCGACGTGTCGCTCAATATTATGTCACTCGGCGGGCTGGCCTTGGGGGTCGGGATGTTGGTCGACAACTCGATCGTCGTTTTGGAGAGCATTTTTCGCTGCCGAGAGGAGGGCGACGACCTGGTCACCGCGACGGTGCGCGGCACCGGCGAGGTGGGTACCGCGGTCTTTGCCTCGACGCTGACGACTATTACCGTGTTTTTTCCGATTGTCTTTGTCGAGGGGATCGCCGGGCAGATCTTCGGCGATATGGCGCTGACAGTGGTGTTTTCGCTTTTGGCATCACTGGGCGTGGCGTTGTTTTTTATTCCGATGCTCGCTTCGCGCCAACTCAATATCGAAGGCGGTTTGGCCGAACAGTTGAGCCGCAGCGACTTTCTGCGCTTGCAGGCGCTGAGCCGCGCCCGCGCGGAAATCGCCAAAGAAGGTGGCATGCTGCAGAAAGTGCCAGGCATCGCTTTGGCCTTGCCCTATATGGTCTATGAGGTTTTGTTGCGGGTGCTCTTGGCGGTGGTGACGCTGGTGGTGGCGGTGCTCAAGGCGGTTTTTATCCTTGTCAGTGAATTATTGTGGTGGCTGATCAAACCAATCGAGCACTTCTGGATCAAGCGCGAGCGTACTTTTCAGCGTTGGATCAATACCTGGGCTGCTGAGACCTGCGTTGGCAAGTGGACCTTTTTTGAACGCGTCTGGCCGGGCATACTCGCTTTCGAGTCACCGGTGATTCTCGCCGATACCTTAGAGCGCTATTGGGGTTGGATCGTCGGGTCGAAACGATGGATATGGAAGATCCTCAAGTTGGTGTTTTTCCCCCTCGCGGTAGTCTATTTGGTGGGGGTGCGCTTTGTGCTAGGCACGGTGCTGCGATTAGTGGGCATCGTCTTACATGTGGCGCTGATGTTGGCGGGTTTGGTGGTGGTACTGGCGCTGTTTCTGTTGGTGATGGTGCTAATGCCGCTATTCTTACCGGTGCTCTATCTATTTGAAAAGGGTTTCGGGCTGATACAACGGGGCTATCCGTTGCTCTTGGGCTGGGCGCTCAACCAGCGATTCTTGGTGATCGGCGGGGTGTTGGCCGCGATGGTATTCTGCTCGCAGAAGCTATTGCCCGAACTGGGTACGGAGTTGATTCCCCAGGTCCACCAGGCGGAGTTCAACCTAGATCTCAGCCTGCCGGTGGGTACGCCGCTGGAGAAGACCGCCGAGATCGTGGGCCAGATCGAGAAAATCGTGCAAGAACAGCCCGAAGTTGAGCGCATGGCGACGACGGTGGGCACCGACCGGTCGGCGAGTTCGTCGGCGGAGGAAGGCGAGCACACGGCCCAGGTGACGATCCGTATGACGGAGGGGGCTGACGCGGTGCAGGAGGATGTGCTGATCCGGCGCTTGCGGGATCTGGTCAACGATATCCCCGAGATCGAGGTCGAAGTCTCGCACCCGGCGCTCTTCAGTTTTAAAACGCCGATCGAGGTCGAGATTCGCGGTTATGGACTGCGCGAATTGCGGCAGTTGAGCTTAGAGGTCGAGTCTCGGATGGCGAGCCTGCCGGGGTTGGTCGATGTCAAGTCGTCGTTACAGGCAGGCAATCCCGAGCTGCAGATCAGCTACAAACGCGACCGGCTGGCCACCTATGGTTTGTCCCTGCGCAATGTCGCTGAGTTGGTGCGCCACAAGGTGCAGGGCAAGATCGCCACCGATTTTCGCCAGGACGAACGGCAGATCGATGTGTTGGTGCGGTTGCGTAAGGAGGACCGTCTTGGTCTCGACGAGTTGCGCCGGTTGATCATCAACCCCAACGCCGAAATCCCGATCGCACTGTCAGCGGTAGCCGATCTGCGGGTCAACGAGGGGCCGAGCGAGATTCGCCGCATCGACCAACAGCGCGCCGCGGTGGTCACCGCCAATATCCAGGGTGTCGATCTCGGCACGGCGTCGGCACTGATTCACGATGAGTTAGGGCGGATGGACTTCCCGAACGGTTTTGATTTCTTGATCAGCGGCCAGAACAAGGAAATGGAGACCTCGATGCAGAGTCTCTATTTTGCGCTGGGTTTGGCGATCTTTTTGGTCTATGTGGTAATGGCCAGCCAGTTCGAATCGCTGATACACCCCTTTGTTATCATGTTCACCGTGCCCTTGGCGCTGATCGGCGTGGTGGTGGCGCTCTATTGGGCGCAGGTGTCCCTTAGCGTGGTGGTCTTTATCGGTCTGATTATGCTGGCCGGTATTGTCGTCAATAATGCCATCGTACTCGTCGACTACATTAATACATTGCGCCGCAATGGCATGGAAAAAAGCCAGGCGATAATACAGGCTGGTGAGGTGCGTTTGCGCCCGATCGCGATGACTACCGCGACGACGG
>DQLG01000348.1 GCA_015660315.1 Candidatus Latescibacterota bacterium | reverse complement strand
GTCTTTAGCAATCTGGTGATGAGCGTCTATAAGGTGAAACTCTTTCGCGGGGCCGGTGATGAGTTTGTCGGCATGGCCAACTACGCCAAGCTGCTGGGCAGCCGCACCTTCGTCAATAGCATTTGGAGCTCGGTGCGTTTTACGGTGTATTCGCTGCCGGTCGCTTTTGTATTGGGTTTGGGCATGGCGCTGATCTTTAACGAGATCAAGAAATACCGACCGGTCTTTACGGGCTTCTTGTTGGTGCCCTGGGCCATTGCCCCGGTAGTCACCGGTTATATGTGGCGCTGGCTTTTTCACGATAGTTTCGGGCTGATCAACTACGGGCTGTTGAGCCTGGGCATTATCGACACCAATATTGCCTGGCTGGCCCAGCCCGATACGGCGGTCGGCGCGGTGGTGGTGGCCAATGTTTGGCGCTTTATGCCCTATATCACCATTATGCTCTTGGCAGGTCTGCAGGGGGTTTCGACTGAGCTATACGAGGCGGCGCACGTCGACGGAGCCAATATTTTCGAGCGCTTTTTCCATGTCACTCTGCCGCAGCTCAAACACGTGATCGGGGTGGTATTTCTCTTTGCGACAATCTGGATGGTCAACGACTTCGCGCTGATTTTTATCATGACCGAAGGCGGTCCGGCCAAGGCGACGCAGGTGGTGCCGATCACGATATATCGCATCGCTTTTGAGCATCTGCGCCTGGGCAAGGGCGCGGCGGCGGCGCTGATTCTGCTGCTCTTTCTACTGTCGATGAGCATGATCTTTATTCGTGTGCTCTTCCGCGAGGAGAGGAAAAAAGCCGATGCGAGTTAAGACGCAGGCCAAGATCCGCACCTGGCTGGCTTATGGCTTGGGCGGCACATTCGTATTCGCGCTGGTGATGCCGCTGATCTGGGTGGTAACGACTTCGGTCAGGCCGCTTTCTGAGATGACACAGACACCGCCGTTGATCTTCCCGCGCTCGATCACCTTCGACGCCTATGTCGATCTGTGGGATACGGGTCCCTTCGCGAAATATTTCATAAATAGCGTGGTGATCTCGTTTTCGACGGCGCTGATCTCGCTGGCGTTTAGCATCTGCGCCGCCTATGCCTTCGCGCGTTTTCGCTTTAAGGGGGCGACGTTCCTGCTGATGGTGGTAGTGATGTCGCAGATGTTGCCGGGCTCATCGATCCTGATCCCGCTCTTTCAGGTGATCCGTACGATGGGTTTGTTGGACACACATGTGGGCATGGTACTGATCTACACGGGTTTTGCCATTCCGTTCTGCACCTGGTTGCTCAATGGCTATTTCCGTGCAATACCGGTGGATTTAGAACAGGCGGCGTTGATTGACGGGTGCAATAGGCTGGAATTGCTCTATATGATCATCCTGCCCTTGGCGGCGCCGGCCATCGTCGCGGTGGGGACTTTCGCTTTTCTGCTTTCCTGGAATGAGTTTTTATTCGCCTTTGTCTTTACGAAATCGCAGGCGTTGACGATTCCGGTGGGTTTACGGGCGGCATTTTTGGGGCAGTACGTCAATAAATACGATCAGTTGTTCGCGGCTTCGCTGATTTTTAGTTTGCCGCCGATCGCGTTGTTTGTGGGGTTGCAGCGGTATTTTGTGCAGGGCTTGACGGCGGGGGCCGTGAAGGAGTAGGTGGTGGAGTGCGTCTCGCACTGGGGGGCTGACCACGGCGAGTGTTTTTAATAGTCCCCCGGGCCGTCTGCCTCTCGGGGCGTCGTCACGACCACTCCTACCGCCCTGCCCGACCAGGCCCTTTTACCACTTGTCCCACTCTTAAAAATACCCGCCACGGCTATCCTCTCCGCCCGAACAACGCCTGAGGTCAAGGCGAGGTTTTTCAGAAACCCCCTGTGTATTATCTATGATACGCAGCTCATCTTAGTGTATTATGCGATATAGAAGCGCGACTGAGATCTCTTTATAACTTGCCTAACCGGACCCTGGTGCAGCCCTGATCCCGGTGGTATTGGGGCATTGGGTATTTTTTGTATGGACCTCACATTAGCGTCGATCAGCGAGCTTGCAGGGTAGACTATTGAGCGCAGCTGGTATCGGTCAGAGCAATCAGCGGATGAGTTCTGGGCGTCGAGTCTGGCGGAAGATGGGCACGTTGTTGGCGGCGCCATCCACCGATCAGCACGTTGCGGATTGTTTGCAAGCAGATGTTCGTTTGGAGATGCCGCTGGGCATATAAATACTTACCGGGAAATAGACCGTACTTTTACCGAGCTTAGCTTTTAATCGGAGAATTTGATAATGTTGAAAAAACTGCTGCTGTTTTCCTTTATCGCGCTTATGGCTTGCGGGCAACAGGAAAGCGGACCGAAAAAAATAAAAATCGGCTATGTGATCAACTTTATGTCGCACGAGTGGTACCAAAACATCAGCAAGTCGGCTATCGCGCGCGCGGCGGAGTTGGACGTCGAACTGCTCGTCGCGGATGCTAATCTCGATGTCGCGGCACAGATTTCTAAGGCCGAGAATTTTCTCGCGCAGGGCGTCG
>DQLG01000704.1 GCA_015660315.1 Candidatus Latescibacterota bacterium | reverse complement strand
GTGTCGTTAATAGGAGATGAAGCGGAGGTGCTGCGGGAAGGAAAAGGGGATCTGAGTTTCTTTGCGGATGAAGGTTAGAGAATGGATCTGGTGAAGGTCCCACGATCCGAATTCTATTTTACTTATCTCGGTCTTCAAATTAACTCGCGACCAGGTATAGATAATCATCAATATCATGAGTAACGTAGGCTACGTTAAGATTCAATCAAATCAGCCCGAAATTTTTTACGCACTCGCCCTGACTATAAATTCTTAAAGAAAATTGCAATATATATGCAACAGAGCTGTTTGGTCGTAGCGTTACAAGCTATCAACTAATAGTAAAGTAGCGCCTACGCAAGTTGCTGAATCGGACTCGTCAAACTGGCGCTGGGCCAGGCGTTAGCTCAATAGGTCCGGCCTAGCGATATTCCCGCAGCGGATTGTTTAGTCAATTTTGCAGGACAGCAAATTGGCTCACCCCCCTCGGAATGGCACAGGACGTGCCACCAGCTCCCATAAGGTGCGTATCGCGCAGCGATGCGTATCTTAGAGCGAAGGGAATGTTCCCAGGCCGGATCGTCCGTTAGCTCTTATCAGACTCCTCACTTCCACCCTCCTCCTCATCCTTATCCTCACCCTCGCTTTCGTCAGTACTTTCTTCCTCCTCATCTTCAAAATAATCCCCATACAACTCCTTCAACGCCGGCGTCTCAGCCACATAAGCCCGCCACCCCTCCATCACCCCATCGACATCGACGCACTTCGAACAAGGCACCAGCATATTGTCCTGGTTGGTGCCAATATAACCCCGGTCATAACAAACCTTACACTTCTGCTTGGTGCGTTTCTGCCCGACGATCTCTCGGGCGCGGCCCAAGTGTTCGTCGGGCAGACGCGGTATTTTTTCGCTCATTTGTTCCCCTTCTGTTGACAGGCGGCCCCACAGGCCGTTTCATACAGGAAATGAATACTAAGTATAAAGGCATAAGGGCCTTGCTCAAAGTCCTGTACTGCGTATTTGCCATCGCCCCGGCCGACGCGCAAACCTCGTTTATACCCTACGCCGAACGCAGCGAATTCTCTCTGGCCGCCGTCGGCGGGCTCGACGCCGGGCTCTACGGCTACGCCAATCCCGCATTGCTCAACTATGTCGAACGCATGGAGAACGCCTTCGTCTGGTCGACTGCGCCCGGTCGCTTCGCCCCGAGCAATCAATGGGGACTCTTCACCGCCTTCCCACATCTGGGTTTCGGCATGATCCGCCAAGAAGGGCACGGTCGCGCCATCAGCGAATACCGGTTGGGCTTTAGCGGCGGCGACCGCGGTTTCGGGATCGGTCTCGCAGCGGGTTGGGCCGGTGGAGAGACTCACCTATTCGGACGCGATAGCCACTTCGCGCTCGGCGGGCTTTGGCGCCCTTCCCCCCGGCTCTCCGCTGGAGCCACCCTGACCTCGACTTTCTCCCTCTCCGAACGCGAGGGGGCGTTTGACCTGGCATTGCGGCCTTTTAGCAGCGAGCACCTGACCTTCTTCGGCGATTACGCCAGCGCGATAACCGGCGCGAAAGACTTCTGGAGCGCAGGAGCCATCCTCGAACTCCGACCCGGACTAGCGCTGACCGGCCGCTATTTCGACAACCGCACGATCAGCCTCGGCCTGCGCTTTGGGCTGGGTGCAGCCGACCTGCAGACGCAATCGCGCTTCGACCAGGACAACGAGCACACCTTCGCCACCTACGCCATCCGGTTCGGATCTCAACAGGGCAATGCCCTGCACACACTATTCCCACCGCAACCACTTTATTTGCAACTCGATTTGCTCGGCTCGATCCGCCACCGCCGCTACGCCTTCTTCGACAAATCGCAAACCCTGGTCGAGCTTTTGGCCCTGATCGAACGCGCCCGCCGCGATCCCGCGATCAAGGGCATCGCCATCAACACCTCGGGCATGCGCGCCAACCCCGAGATGGCCTGGGAATTGCGCGAGAAGCTGCGCCAGTTCCGCGCCGACGGCAAACGCATCGTCGTCTATATAGACCGCGTCGACATTTCCGGCTACCATTTCGCCTCCGTCGCCGACTACCTAGTACTAGATCCGGCCGGCATGATCGGGCTGCAAGGTTACCTCGCCGGCCAGACCTATTTCAAAGGCGCACTCGACAAGTTAGGCATCGGCTTCGAAGAATGGCGTTTTTTCAAATACAAGTCGATGGCCGAAACATATGCGCGCGACGCAATGTCCAACGGTGAGCGCGAACAACTGCAAGCTCTGCTCGACGACTGGTATAACCTGGCCCGCGAAGAAATCAGCAAAGACCGCTCATTGCAACCCGCAGTCTTCGACCACCTCGTCGACGACACAACCGTCTTCCTGCCGCACGAAGCACTCAACGCGGGGCTAGTCGACCGCTTGGCCCGTTGGCACGAAATAGACGCGATAATAGAAGAGCTGGAGGCAGCCCCGCACGCCCTGATATCGCCCGCCTCCTACCCTCGCCCTATGAACCGACGCTGGGGCGCCCGCAAAAAAGTGGCTATCGTTTACGCACTAGGCGTCTGCGCCATGGACACCGGCCTGCACGCCCGCACCCTCGTCGACGATATCGCCGAGGCCTGCGATGAGGCCGATGCCGTGGTCTTGCGCGTCGATTCACCGGGCGGAGACGTGCTGCCCTCGGACTTGGTCGCCGCCGCCGTGCAAAAATGCCGTGGGCAAAAACCCGTCGTCGTCTCCCAGGGTTTTGTCGCCGCTTCGGGCGGTTATATGATTTCGATGTATGGCGATGCCATCGTCGCCGCCCCCAATACAATCACTGGTTCGATCGGCGTCATCGCCGGCTGGGCCTATAACAAGGGCCTAAAAGAAAAAATTGGCCTGAGCACCGACCACGTACAAGTGGGCCGCCACGCCGACTTACCCTTCGGCGTGGCTCTGCCACTTATTGGCCTAAGCCTACCCGACCGCAACCTCAGCGACGATGAAAAAAAGCGGATGGAACATATCATCCGCGCGCTCTATGCCGATTTTGTCGCCAAAGTCGCCAGCGGTCGCGATAAATCTATCGACGAAATCGAGGCCATCGCACAAGGCCGGGTCTGGACTGGCCAACGAGCAGTGGAAATAGGCCTAGTCGATCGCCTCTGCGGTTTGGAGATCGCTATAAATCTCGCCAAAGAAAAGGCCGGCCTGCCCGTCGACGAACCGGTCGACCTTATCGAACGTCCCTACTCGCAATTTTTCTCGCCCAACTTCCTGCAACCCAAACTCATCGGAGCCCGGACGCCGCAAAACCCGCAACTCGACTACTTGCAGTTTAGACTGCGCCACAATGGCCTGCCGCTATTAATGATACCACCCAACCACCTACCGGGGACCACCGGGCTCAACGGAGACTACACCGATGAATAAAGATGCCATAGACCTCTACGCCGACATGGGTGCCATCCCCGTGATCAACGCGCTCGGCAATCGCACTTTCCTCGGCGGCTCCGCCCCCACCCCGGAGATCCTCGCGGCAATGCAACTGGCCGGCCGTTACTACGTCGACATGGACGAGCTCTTGCAGAGCACCGGCCGCATCGTCGCCGAAATGATCCAAGCCGAAGCGGCACTGATCACCCCGGGGTGCGCCGCCGCCCTGGTCCTGGGCACCTCCGCTTGCATCACCGGCACCGACCCCAATAAGATGGCCCGCCTGCCCAACGCCACCGGCCTAAAAAACGAAGTGGTTATACAAAGAGCCCAACGCTACAAATACGACCGCGTCGTACGCTTGCCCGGCACCACCCTTATCGAAGCTGGTAACGAAGCCGGCACCACAGCCGAGCAACTCGCCCGAGCCATAAACGACGATACCGCCGCCGTACTCTATCCGATGATCGACAACCCGGCCAATATCCTCTCCGTTGCAGAGACAATCCGCATCGCCCACGAACACAACGCACCCGTCATCGTCGACGCCGCCTTCGACGTCTACCCCTTAGAAGGCTTTAGCAAATACACCGCGATGGGCGCGGACCTGGTCGGCTACGGCGCCAAATACTTCGGTGCCCCCAACTCATCGGGCATCCTCTGCGGCCGCAAAGACCTCATCGAAGCAGCCCACCTGCACAGCTTCGCCTGCTTCGAAACCCGCGAACTGCCCGGCGTCGGCCGCCCGCTAAAAATCGACCGTCAGGAAGTCGTCGGTGTGGTCGTCGCCCTGCGCCGCTGGCTCTCCATGGACCACGACGCCCGCCACCAGCAAGCGGCACTTCGCGCGGACAACCTGCGCCGACAATTGGGCGCACTGCCCAAAGCAGCGATCTCCAGTGACAATTCACCAACGCTCACGCTCACGCTCGACGAAAAAGTCCTCGGCCAGACTTCCGCAGAAATAGAAACCGCGTTGCGCAACGGCAATCCCTCTATCTGGATGGAAGCCACCCCCGGCCAACTGCATTTCCATATGCACACCGTACAAGAAGGCGACGAGGAGCTGTTGGCGGCGCGGGTCAAGGAGGTGTTGGGAATAGGCTAAGAGTTAACCATTAGCTACTGTTCGATAGATTATAATTGCCGCGATATTGGGTGGTTGTCCAATGCTAATACCAATCATTGAAGGAATAGACCGTTGCTGGAAATAGCAACGACCGAGGGCCGTTATAGAATACGCCCACAGCGGCTTTGCAGTCCCCTGGAGCCGCAGCAAACGGCGCAAGGGGACTGCGAGCCCGACACAGGATGTCGGGCGAGAATGAGCGAAGGGCATATCCCATAACGACCCGTCCACCGCGAATGCAACCAGCCTAAGGAGTCCAATCTTATGCCCTTGCAAATCTTCGACTACCACAACGAAGACCACATAAAAAACCTGCTCGTAACCCCACACATCCGTTCCCGTTTCCTGCGCATGGAACCCGGCCAAGTCGCCGGCCGCCACAGCCACGACCTCGGCCACGAGATCTTCCTCATCCTCCAAGGCAGTTGCATTTTCGACATCGAAGGCGAGGAACAAGAACTACACGCCGGCCAACTCTGCCTGACCCTGCCCGACGAGATCCACCAGGTGCGCGTCACCAGCGCTGAGCCGATGATCATGTATCTGTCGGTCACCCCGCATATCCAACCCACCCACACCGGCCGCGACCCCGACGGCACCCGCCACCCAACCGCCTTCCAACCCTCCAGTTCCTACGACGTCGAGACCGACACCGAAACACCGGTCGACGAGTTAATCGACACATTCGTCGACGCGGCTAGCGCCTTTGCCCAGGCCGCCCGCTACAACGCGGATTTGCAAATAAAATACAAAGGCCAACTCAAAGCGGCGCTTGCCGACGGCGATAAAGAAAAAGCCGGTGCGATCCGCGAGCAGATGTGGCAAGGCGTCTACCAAAGCCATAAAAAAATTACCGCAATGGACGAACTCTGGAACGATCTCACGCCCCGCGCAGGAAAGGTAGGTTAATATGGCTCCCCTCCGCATCGGCATCATCGGTAGCGGCGCGATCGCGCAAGTCCACCATCTGCCCAACCTCGCTATACTCAAAGACTTATTTTCAGTCGAAATGCTGTGCGACCTCTCGCCAAAGCTCGCACAGACCGTCGCCGAAGAATACCACGTGCCGCGCCACACCGGTGACTGGCGCGAATTGCTCGCCGCTGATTTAGACGCGGTGATCCTCTGCCACACCGACCCCAAGACTGAAATCGCTGTCGCCGCCTTCGCCGCCGGCAAACACGTCTTCATCGAAAAACCAATCTGTTTCTCGTTGCAGGAAGCCGATAAAATCATCGCCGCGCAACAGGCCGCCGGCACCGTCGGTCAAGCCGGGTATATGAAGGTCTACGACCCGGCCTTCGAAGCCGCCGAGCGCGAGGCGCAAAGCATGGGTCCGATCCGCTTCGTGCAGATCCACCACCTGCACACCAACAATTCACATCATTTGGCGCACTTCCGCCTGCACCGCTCGGACCCGGCCGACCTGCCCACTGCCGAGATCGAAAAAACCCGCGCCGCGCGCGAGGCCGCCGTGCGCGAGGCCATCGGTGAAGTCCCCGACGACATCAAAAGCGCCTTCGGCCACCTCGCCGGCAGCATGATCCATGATCTCTACGGCCTCAGGCACCTGATGGGCGTGCCGGAAAAAATCGTCAGCACCGAAATCTGGTACAATGGCTGGGGCATCAGCACCATCCTCGCCTATCCTGGCGGCGCGCGCTGTTCGGCCACCTGGGTCGAGTTGAAAGACGTGCGCGACTTCAAGGAAACCCTCGAAGTCTGCGGCGACGACCGCCGCATATTGCTTTCGTACCCGACCGGTTTTTCGCGCGGCATCCTCTCGACTCTTGCAGTACAAACTCTCGACGCGACCGGCGAGGCCATCACACAATGCCCAGCCATCGCCTGGGAAAGCGCTTTCGTGCGCGAGCTCAAACACTTCCACACTTGCATTACGGAAAACAAGACGCCGCGTACCCCCTTAGACGAAGCACGCCACGATATCGCCCTGGTCATCAACATTATCGAGGCCTATTTAAATCGCTGAGAAAGGCCCACGCCATGCAACACCACCACCTAACCCCGACACAAATCCAATTCTTCCAAACCTTCGGCTACCTCGGCCTACCCGGCCTGCTCGCCGACCGCGCACAAGAAATCATCGCCGCCTTCGAAGAAATCTGGCAACAACACGGCGGCGGCCACAACGGCCAACCGCACGACGGCCAAGCCCGCTCCTGTATCGTGCCCTTCATCGATCAACATGAAACGCTCTGCTCGCTGCTCGACGACGAGCGCATCCTCGGCCTCACCAAACCGCTGCTAGGCGACGACTTCAATTATATGGGTAGCGACGGCAACTACTATGTCGGCGATACGCAATGGCATTCCGACGGCTGGAAATCCGCTGCCGACCCGTTGCATATCAAAATTGCGTTCTACCTCGATCCGCTCACCCGCGACACCGGCGCACTGCGGGTGATTCCCGGCAGCCAGCGCGAAGGTGAAGGTTATGCCGGTGCCTTGCAGGAGAATGCACGTCAAAGCGAAGACCAGTGGGGCATCTGCGGCGCCGACGTCCCCGCTATGGCCCTCGAAACGCAACCCGGAGACGTCGTATGTTTCAACCACAACACTAAACACGCAGCCTTCGGCGGCGGCGGGCGCCGCCGGATGTTCACAATGAACCTCTGCCAGCGCTACCCCGAAGACCGCCTGCAGGACCTGCGCGATTATATCGCCGGCTCCGCGCGTTTCTGGTTCGAGCGCAAATACGGCGAGAAGATGATTGCCACCGCTGGCCCCGAGCGCATGGTGCACCTCGAACAGCCGATGGCCAACGACGGCGAGCTAGCCGAGCTAGCCCGCAAGGCACGCGAGGAAATGCCCGAGCCTTCACGCGGTTGAGCACCTCATTGGATTATCGGATAGCACACGACTCAACTACCAAGAACAAAAAGAGCCGGCCTCTGCTGAGGCCGGCTCGCACGAAAAACTCTATCGACAGCTTCAAGCCTCCAAATCCGCCCACGCTCCCTTGGCCAGCAGTCCGCCATCGACACTGACATTCTCTCCCGTCATAAACGAGGCTTTGTCGCTGGCCAAAAACAATACCGCATTGGCGATATCCACGGGTTGGCCATAGCGTCGCAGCGGATGGATCTTGGCATAACCTTCTTCAAACTCCTTGCGATCCTGCCCCAAAGCCTCGACCAACTCGTCGACCAATGGTGTGTCGATACCACCGGGATTCACCGCCAAAACCCTGATCCCGTATTTTGCGTACTCCAATGCCAACTGCCGCGTTAACGAGAGTATGCCGCCCTTGCTCGCCGCATAAGCCGATACGCCCAACGCCGACTGCACCCCCTGCACACTCGCCGTATTGATAATCACCCCCGCACGGCGTTCCATCATGCCCGGCAGGCAATAGCGAGCCATCAGGAAATGGCTTTTCAAGTTGACGCCAATAATGCGATCCCACATCTCCACCGGCAATTCGTGCGCCGGCAGATAACTCGACACCGGCTGGATACCGACATTATTGCACAATACATCAACCCCCCCCAAATCGCCGACAATCTGGCCCACCGTATCCCGGCAAACCTCGTCTTGCGACACGTCGGCGTTAAAATAATGTATCTCACCGGCCAGCCCCTCGCCCTCGGCCGCGATCAAAGCTCCTGCCTCCGCGTCGACATCCAATGCGGCGACCCGCGCGCCCTCACCGGCAAAAGCCCGCGAGATCCCAGCGCCGATGCCCTTGGCTCCACCGGTGACAATTACTATTTTACCATCAAACGCTCCCATTACAGACTCCTTTATATATTGTATAAATACCGTACTATTCAGCAGAACGATATTAAACCTATATATGGCGCGTCAAACCGCCACCGATAACCTACTATGCCCACAATCATCTACATCGCACTGCTCGCCGTCTACATCATCACCACAACCGGCACCGCCCAAGAGCTCACCCCCACCGTCGATCTCAACTTACAACCCGTCACCATCGAGATCCCCCAGCGCTTCCGCGCCCAGCTCGGCGATGAGGATCTCACGCTCAATTTGCCGCCCGGCTTCAGCGCCCGTGTCTTTGCCGCCGACGGCCTTTTCGGCCCCCGCTTTATGGCTTTCGATGACGAGGGTGTGTTGCACGTGGCCAATATGCGCGTGCCCGGCGAAAACAAAGGACAGATCGTCGCCCTACCCGACCGCGACCAGGACGGCGTCGCCGACGAGCGCGTCGTCGTCGCCAACGGTTTCCGCCGCATCCACAGCTTGGCCTTTTATAAAGGCGACCTCTACGCCGCCGACAACCACCAGCTCGTCCGCCTCATTGACGAAAACAACGATGGTTTTTACGAGCGTCGCGATCTGTTGGCCGTATTACCCTCCTCCGACAACGTCTACCAGGGCCGCGAACCCGGCGACGAAACTCCAGCACCGGTCGAAGATATCCACCCGACCCGTACTCTCGCCTTCGACGAGGTTAACCAACGGATTTACGTATCCGTCGGCTCGACCTGTGATCTTTGCCGCGAGCTCGACCCCGAACGGGCGACCGTACTCGCCTTCGATCTCGATGGGGCCAACCGTCGCATCTATGCCAGCGGCCTGCGCAACGCCGCCGGCCTGGCCCTGCACCCGCAGACCAACGAATTGTGGGTCACCGTCAACGGCCACGACCGCCAGGGCAACACCTTGCCGCCGGAAACCGTCTATATCGCCCGCAATGGATCATTCCACGGCTGGCCCTTCGCCTACGCCGGCCGGACGCTCGTCGATTTCAACATCCCGGCCTATAAAGCCGTCTTACCGCTGACCGACGCCGACCGCGCCCTCGTGCGCACCATGCCCGATCCCATTGCCGTAGCCCCAGCACGCCTGGCACCGATGGCCATCCACTTCAACACCGGCCGAACCTTCCCCGCCCGCTACCGCGACGCGGCCTTCGTGGTCTTCCGCGCCGGCCATAACGCCGCCGTACCCGGTTGGAAAGTCGTTACCCTCTTCAGCGAGCCCGACGGTTCCAACGCTCGCTTGGCTGACTTTCTCACCGGCCTTGGATCTATCCCGGAAACCGGGCGCAGCGTCTGGGGCACCCCGGTCGGCCTGGCACAGGATACCGCCGGCCATCTCTACCTTTCCACCGATTTCGTGCACCACACCATTTTGCGCATCGAAGCGCCGGTCGTAGAAACCGCCGTCAGCGCATCCGCCACCGGCCCCGAGGCCTACGCGCTCGCACAGAATAAACCGAATCCCTTCAACGCGCAAACCCAGATCGCCTATCGCCTGCCCGGAGCCACGCGCACGACACTAACCCTGTATAACGCACAGGGCCAAAGCGTGCGCCAACTCAAAAATTCCTTCGAATCGGCGGGAGCCTATACTGCAATATGGGATGGGAAAAACAATCGTGGCCAGCGCGTGGCCAGCGGACTCTACTTCTACCGCCTACAGACCGACTACGGCATTTTGACGCGACGGCTGATCCTGCTTAAGTAGCCTTTTTCAACTTAAAGAAAAAAGCCCTCTGACCCAGGACTTCGACCGGCACTAAGCGCTCCAGGTAGAGCATCTTCGCCTCACGCAGC
>DQLG01000328.1 GCA_015660315.1 Candidatus Latescibacterota bacterium | reverse complement strand
TTACGCTCGTGTAACTCATAGGAATTGCCCCCCTTGGCACATTTAAGAAAACAGATACGGGACAATGTTGTCACGGCCCTGACCGGTTTGTCTACGACCGGCAGCCGGGTCTATGCCAGCCGCGTCTACCCAATGGCCGCTGCCAACCTTCCGGGCCTCTGTGTTTACGCCAGGAGCGAAGAAGTCGAGACCACCACCATTACGCGCCCGCGCACCCAGTTCCGCACCCTGACGCTATCGGTCGAGGGGTTCGTTGTAGCGACCTCCGGCCTGGATAACACCCTCGACGCCATCTCCCTGGAAGTGGAGGAGGCGCTGGCCACCGATCCAAGCCGCAGCAATCTTGCGAAGGATACCCGCGTTGAAACTATCGAGGCTGAGTATGTCGATGAAGGCGAACAGCCTGTCGGCACAATCCGCATTGATGTGGCGGTCGAGTACGCCGCCCTTGAGACAGATTTGGAGACCGCCCTATGACCCGAATAAAAATGATTTCCGCCGACGGCGGCACTTCGAAACACTGGCAGGTCGCTTCGATCCTGCGTTCAATTTCGTCCCGCGTTTCTTCATTGTTGATTATGACGGCCTTCATCGGTTCAACTTCGAAATTGAGAAAGTTGTGAAAAGCCACCAGTGCGACAGCCTCTTCGATGGTCAGCGTCGATTTGCCAACGCCCGACGCAGCCGACGTCAAGGTTACGTGGCCACGCATAAATCGACACGTTCTGATCCGACAAGCATCTGCAAACTATGAAAATATGCGCGAAATGGATCGCAATCCGGTTATGCGGTATCATCCAAATTAGACCAATGAATGGGCGGCAGCCAAGTCTTTGATCGTGAATTTGCGGTCATTTGGTTTTGCGTATCGCTATGTATAGCGAGGCCTTGGCGGTAGAACGGCGGAAAAGCAACGAAGCAATCGGCAAATTGGGAGGTTTAAGGTGGACGGACAAAAGATGCGAGACCTTGTCGCATTCTGGCAAGGTGTTGAGCTGGACGACGACGCGGCGTCTCGCCTGGCGAACCAATCGGTGGCGGCGGGCAAAGCGCTGCGGCGTGTCGCCGGCGGGTCCATGTTCGATACGGAACCGGCCCAATACGACAGGGCGCTGATTGTTATGTCGGGGCGCGACGATGTCTGATCCGACACAAATGTCCGATCCGACACAATGGACCCTGGTCGAAGCGGCCGACGCCGTTTCATCCAAGCAAATCTCGGCCCGCGAACTGGCGGAAGCCTGCATCGCCAAGAGTGAGAAACTGCAGCCAACGCTGAATTGCCTCATCTCGCTCGACGCGGACGGCGCTCTTGATGAGGCTGACGCCGCGGATACCGCCTTGGCCCGGGGCGATGCCATCGGGCCTCTGCATGGCGTACCGCTGGCCCATAAGGATATGTTCTACCGCGCGGGCAAGGTTTCGACCTGCGGCTCCAAGATCCGAAAGGATTTCCTACCCGATCACACTGCGACGGTGCTGCAGCGGCTGGCGGCGGCCGGCGCGTTGCATATGGGCGGCCTCAATATGTCGGAATTCGCCGTCGGGCCGTTCGGGCATAATGAGCATTGGGGGCATTGCCGCAACCCGTGGAATCCGGAGCATGTGACAGGCGGGTCCTCGAGCGGATCCGGCTCCGCGGTCGGCGGTCGGCTGGTGTTCGGCGCCTTGGGCTCAGATACCGGTGGTTCAGTGCGGCTGCCGTCGGCCTGCTGTGGCCTCGTCGGGATGAAGGGCACACAGACGCGGGTCAGCCGATATGGCGTCATGGGCCTATCGTTCTCGCTCGACAATGTGGGGCCGTTGACACGCACCGTGCGAGACAACGCCCGCATGATGGCGATCATCGCCGGTGCCGATCCGAACGACCTGACGGCAGCCAACGTGCCGGTCGACGACTATGAGGCGGCGACCATCGATGCCCAGGTCAAAGGGTTGCGGATCGCGGTGCCGTCGAACCACTACTATGATGGTGCGAGCGACGATGTCCGGGCTCTGATGGAGGCCAGCCTGAAGGTATTCGAGTCACTCGGCGCGACCCTCGTCACGGTCGAGGTGCCGGACCATGATATCCTGCCGGACTTGGCGATTGCCCTGCGCGGCCCGGAAGGCGCCGTGCTGCATCAGGCCTGGATGCGCGATCGACCGCAAGACTACGGCGCCCAGGTCAAGGCGCGGCTCGAGCCGGGGTTGGCGATCTCCGCCACGGAGTATGTCACCTCGCAGCAAATCCGACCGAAGATCACACAGCGCTTCGTCGATGCGGTCTTCGCCGAGGCGGATGTCTTCCACGCACCAACTATCAATATACCGGTGCCATCGATCGCGGACACGGACGTCAAGGCGTCACCTAATTTTCCAGCCGTCGTCGCCGGCATGGTGCATTGCACCCGCCCAATTAACTATCTGGGCCTGCCGTCCTTGGCGGTCCCAGCCGGCTTTGCGCAGAACGGCTTGCCGGTGTCGTTCCAACTCATTGGCCGACCGTACGCTGAAGCGACGCTATACCGTGCGGCCGCCGCTTTCGAAATGGAAACCCGTTTCTTTGAGACCGCGCCGAGTTGACCGACGTCTTTCTTACAATGCCGGGTCCCGTCATTGTGGTCAGACGATACGGCTAATCACCCGAATTTGGATATGGGGCCGCGATATTCATGAGTATGTAAAACGCATAACCAGGGCGCTACGGACGCCGACGTTCAGGCAGAGGAAGATCAGGCCAAAGAAGGGGCGTGGGAGTTATTCACGGGT
>DQLG01000414.1 GCA_015660315.1 Candidatus Latescibacterota bacterium | reverse complement strand
CCCGCCTCAATCAACCGTGGCACTAACCGCGCCAGCGTGGTCTTGCCCGACCCTACTCGACCGACCACGGCCAAGGTCCCGCCCGCCGGAATCTTAACATCGACACCGCGCAATACTTCTTGCCCGTCGTAAGAAAAATAGAGATCGCGAAATTCAATCTCGCCGCGGATCGCCATACCGTCGTCGTCGCCGTCGTCCATCTGTGGTCTTTCGTGCAAAATCGCTTCGATGCGCCGCAAGGAGGCAACAGCCCGCTGATATTCGTCGACGATCCGCCCCAGAAACATCATCGGCCGCCCCATCCGCAACAAATAAGCGTTGAAGGCGACGAAG
Source organism: Candidatus Latescibacterota bacterium (assembly GCA_015660315.1). Classification (GTDB taxonomy): domain Bacteria; phylum Latescibacterota; class UBA2968; order UBA8231; family UBA8231. The sequence goes on along the minus strand of DQLG01000414.1, from coordinate 17,302 downwards.
GCCCCCAAGCTGAGGCTGCCTTCGATGACCCGCACGCCCCCTAACCAGAGAATAACCAGCATCGACAAACCATTGATCAGAAAAGTGAAGGGGAAGAACAGGCTGCGGATATTAATCAGGCGGCGATTCTTAACGACATAATCCTCGTTGAGGCAGGCGAATTTTTTACGCTGGTTGGCGCCGAGCGCGAAGGCTTTAACCACTCGAATCCCCGACAAATTCTCCTGGATTTGCGTGGCGATGGCGGCGAATTGCTCCTGCACCTGACGATAGCCTACGCGTACCATACCGCCGACCCAACGCGTCATCAGCGCCATCAAGGGCATCGGCGCCAGCGCCAACAGCGCCAACTGCCAGTCGATCATGCTCATCAACACCAGGCTCAACAAGAAAGTCAGCAAGCCGGTCAGCGTCATGCGGAAAGCGTGGTGCATAAAACGCTGAATCGCCTCGACGTCGCTGGTGGACCGAGCCATCAGATCGCCCACCTGCCACTGATGAAAAAACCCCAGTGGCAATTCGAGCAGGTGCTGGACATAGGCCCGCCGCACATCCCGCTCGACTGATCGGGCCATCGATGATAAATAAAAACGCATGCCAAAGGACAACAACCACTGCACCAGCCCCAATACCCCCAGACCTCCAGCATAGAGCGCCAGGTCGCCCTTTACGTCACCGGTATAATAGTCGAAAGGCTCTTCCGCTATCGAAGCGTCAGCCGCATCGATAGCCCACTTCAGTATCATGGGCACCGTCATCGTCGCGGTTTGCACCCCCAGCAGGAGGAGCAAACCGACGGCGATTTGCCAGCGATACGGACGTAAATAAGACGCGAAGGGTGTAAAGGGATTCAAATTCATTGGCGTAATTTCGTACAAACTGACTGACTGGTCAGTCAGTTTATTAAACTAACAAGCCTCTTGTTTATGCACAAGAGACAGCCGCTTTTATTACTCAAACAAGACATTTTAATTATTTTTTATGTATATATTAAAGTGGTTATGTAGAAAATCTGGCGAGCACTAAGCGCGCCGGTTGATTTTTCGACAACCCCTAACACTACCTATATCAACGAGTTGGTCAACGAGGCCCTATGAAGAAGCTTATCGCCATAGCCCTCTTGCTCACCACCACCAGCCTATGCGCGCAAACACCTACTAAGATCCTCAAACAGATTGAGGCCCTGGACTGGATGACGGAGGAGTATCCGCCTTTTAACTATGTGGACAAAGACGGAAAACTGCAGGGTCTCACCGTTGATATTCTGATCGAAGTCTTCAAAAAATCCGGCGTGCAACTGACCCGCGACGATCTCAACGTCCTGCCTTGGGCGCGCTCCTACCAAAAACTGCTCGATACCCCCGGCACCGCGCTCTTCTCCATGACCTATACCGAAGAGCGCCTCAAGCATTTTCAGTTCGTCGGGCCGATTATCCCAACGCAGGCCTCGATTATCGCTCGGGTAGCCAAGCAGCTCAAAGTCGCCGACACGACCGATCTCAAAACGCTCAAAATCGGGGTTATCCGCGACGATATCGGCGATCAGTTAGTGCGCGCCTTTGGCGCCGAGGACAAGAACCTCAATATCAACCATTCGGCTTTCAATATGGTACAGATGCTCGCCAAGGGGCGTCTGCACGCCATCGCCTACGCCGAGGACATCGCTAGATACCAGTTTATCCTCGCCGGCATGGACCCCAATGAGTACGAATCGGTCCACGTACTACAGAAATCGCATATGGGCTACGCCTTCCACAAGTCCACCGACCCGCAAATCCTCGAACCGCTGAGCAAAGCCCTCGAAGAATTGCGCGCCGCCGGCGTCATCGACAGCATCTACGCCCGACATCTCAAACAACCCATGGGCACAAAATGACACGCGCAACACATACCATCACTCTATCTTTGTTAATGCTCGCGAACCACCGCTGCGCCAAAAATATCCTCGCCTTCGCCGAAATTTTCCAACAATCCACCGACCAACCTAACCAGCCGATAGAAAGACGATAGTGACCGGTTTCTGCTTTGGCTTCTAACGCCACGCCAAAAAAAACGCAAAAATCATTAAAAAACACCCATTTTCTGTCGATAAATAATAAGAGATACAATAGAAGGCTCCCCAAGCACCATTCTCAAAAGCCACCCTAGCTTAAGCGTCTAATTTATTTATGAACACTTGGAGCATCGGCGCCAAACTCGCCCTACAAATTACGCTGGCCATCGTCATCGTCATGGCCACGGTCGGTGTATTGGGCATGTATCAGCAAGAGCAGAAATTCACCGACATCCTCGACACTCGCGCCGAATGGATCACCCAGCAATGCGCATGGCACTCGTGGTACCGATATGGACGATGGACAACAACCAAATCGGCCGCCTGCTGCAATCCTTCCTCTCCAACTCCGATATCCTCGCCATCAAGCTGACCGAAACGGGCACTGATACGCCGATTTGGCACCAGGGCAAAGCCCCGACATCCTCCACCGCCATCGATTTCACCGACGGCAATGCACCACTCGCCTATCCCGATTCCTTTATTCGACAGATTTCCATCGACTACGGGAATGAGGCTATAGGGCAGCTTGAGATCGCGTTTTCGCGCCAGTTCGTCACCACGCAAATGCGGGAAACCGTCATTCTGCTCAGTATCGGCCTATTGGCTCTGATCGCCGTCGAAACCATCATTCTGCTCATCCTAGTCAAACGCAATATCTCCATTCCGCTGGCGGCCAATGTGCGTGCCGCCACCCAGATCGCCAATGGCAATATCGAAGTGCAATTGGCCGAGACACACTCGCACGACGAGATCGGCTCGCTGAACACCGCCTTCAGGGATATGGTCGCCTACCTGCATCAGATGGCCGCCGGCGCGACGCAAATTTCTGCCGGCGAGCTCGATCGCGAGTTCGTCCCAAAATCTCAACACTACGCGTTGGGCAACGCCTTCCACCAGATGACGGATTATCTACAAGCGATGGCCGCCACCGCCACTGCCATTGCCGGCGGCGACCTGCGCCAAGAAGTGCAACCCCGTTCCGAGCGCGATGTGCTCGGTAACGCCTTTCAACAGATGGCCTTCCTGCGCCAGATCATCGGCCAAGTCACCGAAGGCTCGCTGCACCTGGAAAAAGCCTCGGAATCCCTAAAACAGATGAGCCTGCAGATGGCCGGTGACGCGCAACAAGCCTCCAAGCAGAGCCACGATATCTCGAAGAACACGCAACAGGTCACCCGCCATGTCGCCGATGTCGCCGCCGCAATGAACGAGTCGGCCACTACCATAGCAGAGATCACCACCAACACCCGCCAGGTCGCCGACATCGCCACCAAAGCCATGCAGATCACCCAGACTGCCGACGCCGTCATGGGCACCCTGGCAAACCGCTCGGGCGAGATCGGCCAAATCGTCGATCTGATCTACTGGTATCGCCAAGCAGATCCACCTATTGGCTCTCAACGCCTCGATCGAAGCCTCCCGTTCGGGCGAGGCCGGCCGCCGCTTCGCCGTTGTCGCCGCCGAGGTCAAAGAATTGGCCAACAAGACCACGCAATCGGCCGAGGACATCTCCCGTCTGATCGGCGGCATCCAACACAGTAGCGGCGAATCGACGGACGCGATCCACAAGCTCTCCACCATCGTCCAGCGCATCGACGAACTGACCACAACCATCGCCACCGCCGTCGAGGAGCAAAGCGCGACCCAGCTCAACATATCCGCAAGCTTGAGCAATATCGCCGGCAGCGGCGAATCGACTACCCGCGCGATGGGCGATTTCGCCGGCGTCTCCGATCATATCTCCGAATTGGCCACCTCCGTGCAACAGGCCTCGCAGGAGCTCGACGCCCTCTCCGGGCGGATGCAGCAAGCGGTCGAGCAGTTCAAGATATAGCTAGGGATTTACACGCCGCCGCGATTGCACTTTCTTACTCTCCACATCCGCTGGAGAGTCCTCTACGCCCAACCCGTAACTTTCTCTCCGTTATCCACAATTCGGTACGCGCTGGACTTTACTATTTCAGGCAAGCAACTATGGCAGAAAACGCAATGCATGCGGGATTGAGCAAAAACGAACTGGCCCGCTTCGCAGAAGACAGTTTTATCGTCGTCGACGATCTATTCACCGGGGACGAAGTCGAAACCCTGCGCCAAGCCTGTAGCGCGCCCGAAGACCAACAATGGGTGCAATCCGAGCGCCTTATTCACTCGCTGGAGCTGACCGTGCGCCACCAAGCCTTTCTGCAACTGGCGCGGGACCCGCGCATCGTCTCGCGCCTGATCTCCTTGATCGGCCCCGATATCCAGCTGCAGCACTCCAAACTGGCAGCGCAACCTGTGCAGCGGGAAAAAGGCGGCTTCAGATGGCATCAGGATTTTGCCTATTTCCCACACACCAATACCGACCTTGTTGCGGTGATGGTAATGCTCGACGACGCCACCGAAGACAATGGCTGTATGCATATGATGCGCGGCTCGCACAAACTCGGCCTACTCGACCACATAAGCGAAAACGGCCTGTTTAGCGGCGGCTGTACCCAGACCGAGATATGGGAAGACCACTCCGACCGCGTCGCACCCGTCAAGCCGAAGGCCGGCGGGATCAGCATCCATCACTGTCTGGCGCTGCACAGCTCTGGGCCCAACCCCAGTGGCGCTCCGCGGCGCGGTATCGTCTTCCAGTACCGGGCCGACGACGCATTCCAACTGGCCGACGGAGTCTGGAAAGATACCGGGATCATGATTTGTGGGCAGCGGCGCGAGCGCGTCCGCTGCGACGCGGGTGTGCTGCGCCTACCCAAATCACGGCGCTACCCCGAACACCCGTTCGGGCACGCCTGGCACCAGGAAGGCGATTTCGCCACCGAGGTCAATCGCCGCAACGGCTTGCAATGGATTAAAGAAGAAGGGAGTTAACCTTATAGCTACAGCACTAGTAAAACCCGTAGTCGTCGGTATCACCGGCGGATCGTCGGCGGGCAAGACCACTTTTGCCGCCGCGCTGGTCGCGGCGCTCGCCCCGCAGCAACCGGTCGTATTAAACCAAGACCGCTATTTCCGCGACTGGGAAGAATTACCCGCAGCCGAACGCGAGGCCGCACGCACCACGAATCACCCGCGAGCGGTGCGCTGGCCGGAGCTGATAGGCCAGGTGGAACGCCTCTCCGCGCGCCAGGCCATAGAAGAGCCGGTCGCCGGCACACCGTCGGCACGCCGTGGCGAAGGGCCACAGCATATCGAGCCGGCCGATATAGTACTTGTCGAAGGACATTTAATCTTCGGCAACAAAGACCTACGCACCTTGTTAGACCTCAAGGTCTATCTCGACGTAGACACACACGAGCGCGTCCTGCGACGCATGCTGCGGGACACTCAAAACGGCACCGACTTGGAAACGGTCGTCGCCTGGTACCGCCGGGACGTATCGCCCAATTTTCCGCAGCACACAGAACCGACCCGGCAATATGCCGACCTTGTGGTGCCCTACGACCAGCACAATGAAAAAGCCATTAAAATAATAACGGCAGGTATTAAAGCCCTTTTGGCTGAGCGAAACTAATCTCTCGGGCCCCTTGCGGAGTATATGCGCCGCAACTGATTTGCCCATTGCATGCCCAATGGAAAGCCACTATGAGCAAACCCAATATTCTCTTCCTGATGCCCGACCAACTGCGCCCCGATTTTCTCTCGTGTTATGGCGCGGACTTTATCAACACACCCCACATCGACAGCCTCGCCCGCGAAGGCACGCTATATCGCAACGCCTATTCGACCTCACCAGTCTGCGTCACCGCCCGCCACAATATTCTCACCGGCCTCAATAGCATCAGGGCTGGGGTGCTCAACAACGGGCAGTTCATCCGCCCCGACTACGCCGCCTGCGGCATTCGCACCTGGCCCGAATTGCTCGGCGAAAACGGCTATCATACCGCCGGCATCGGCAAGATGCACTTCTACCCCTGGGACGCGATGATGGGCTATGACGAGCGGGTGATCTGCGAAGACAAACGCTGGCTGCATATCCAAGACGACTACGCCGATTTTCTCGCACAAAAGGGCCTGCGTAAATTACACGGCAACGAGCACGAAGGTTACCTGGAAAACCGCGGCGCCTTTGTACACCAGCACCCCTTCGACTGCTCCTGGGATTATTTTGTCGGCGACGCAGCCACCCGCTTTATCCGCGACTACGATCGCGAGCAGCCCTTTGCCGCGATGGTCGGCTTCCCCGGCCCGCACTGCCCCTACGACCCCTCGCCCGAATACGCCGACCGCTATGACCCCGCCGACATGCCGCCAGCTATCCCGGAGGTCGAGGGCGAGCACCCGAAGATGCGCGAAGGCAATATCAATGGCAACAAACTACCTTGGAACGGCGTCGACTACAGCGAGTTCACTCAAGCACACAAGGCCAAGATTCGCGCCCATTACTGCGGCCTGGTCGCGCAAATCGACCACATGGTCGGCGAAATATTGCAAGCCCTGCGCGCTACCGGGCAGCTCGACAACACTATCATCCTCTTCGCTTCCGACCACGGCGATTACCTCGGAGACCACAACCTCATCGGCAAGGGCAGCTTCTTCGAAGCCTCCTGCCATGTGCCGCTCATCGCCCGCGTGCCCGACCAGCCGGGCGGCCGCGAAAATAGCGATTTGGTTGCCTTGGCCGACGTCACGCCGAGCATGATCCAGTTCGCCAGTTGCGAAACGCCCGACTATGTCGATTTCCAGCCCTTGCCGGGCTTGGGCCTGCAAGAAAGCGAAACGCGAGAATATTTATACGGTATGATGGCCGGCGGATGGATGACCTACGACGGCCGTTACAAACTCTGCAAATACTCGACCGACGAGCATATGCTTTTCGATTTACAGGAAGATCCAAGAGAAATAAATAACCTGATCCGCGATGAAAGCCACCGCGCAATCTACGAACGCCTCGACAACGCGTTAACGCGCGAGATCATGCGCTCGGTACTCGCATCTCGCCACGACCAGCTCGTCTACAAAACCGACCTGTCGAGCGATAAATCTTTCGGACAGCCGGGCTGGCAGCGGACCTACCCGCAGTCGTTGTGAGAATCGCCTAGATACTTCCTACAACCCGCCGCGCCGTACACCCTACTACTCTACCCGACCGCATCTTCGCGGTGCTGCCCGTTTGCATCGCCCTGGCGTCGTTCCTGATCTGCGCCCTCTATATCGCATCCGACAGACGATCGGCACCTGCGGACGAATACTATTTGATATATACACCCCAGAGCCGACTCGACGGCAGTCTGTCGATCGGTCAATTGTCGGCGGCCTTCTGCCCCGGATTACCCGTACTGCGACTATGTCGTCAAATCCCACAACCGCAATAAAGAGACGGACGACCTAACGACCGCCCTCAAACCCGCGACGGATTACAAAGAGCTATATCTACCTAGCCGAGTATTTTGTCCGACCGGCCCGGTTCGCAGCAATTACAGATCGATATCCTCTCTAGGGCGCTAATCGACGAGCGATTCAACGGGGAAATATAGCGGCGGATTGCGAATCTCCACAGCGATTTGCGTGAATACGAGTAAGCTATCGCCCACTACGAAGACCCATCGCCTGACAGAGCCAAGATGGTGAAGACATATATCGCAATGGGATACGCCCATTATCAACTGAATCGATACGACGAGGCTATTGAGTATTGGCCAAAGGCGATCGACATAGACCCGGACTCAGATGAGGCCTATTTTAACATCGTATCGCTAAACAGCATATGAACCAGCACGAAATGGCCATAGCCGCAACCGTTAAGGCGATCAACCTGAAAACCCACCAATGTCGACTACGTCAAATATCTGATTTCTATCCTATGAGCCGGAGGGAAATACGATAGTGCGACCGTTTTTCTGCGCGATTATTTTACCGCACATGGACGTAATTTTCACATTGATCCCGCTCACTATTCGACCAACTTGAAGAGACCATTAGGCAATGGCAATAAGCTTTTTATTCTAACACCCATCAACAAAGGACCCTAAATCATGCAATACGAAATGCGCACCTATCTCGTACCCGAGGACCGGATGGATGATATCCTCGAACGCTTCCGTTCTGTCACCATGGGCCTGTTCAAAAAATACGATATGGAATGCCTTGGCTTCTGGACTATCACCAAACCCGAAGAAGACTACGCCTTGGTCTACCTGATGCGCTACGAAAGCGCCGAGACGCAGCAAAAGGCCTGGGATGCCTTCCGCGTCGATCCGGAATGGATCGCCACTCGCGAGCGCACCGAAGCCAACGGGCCGATCGTCGAAGAAGTCATCTCCAAAGACATGCAAGCCGTCGATTTTTCGCCGATGCAGTAAACAGAGCCACTCCCAGATATAAGACAAACGCTCCCCAAGGCTATAAAGCCTTGGGGAGCGTTTGTATAAAACAGCCACTTTATTCCCGCAAAACTTAGCAATCTCAACCGATATTTATTCCCCAAAAACCCAACATCGGCAAAAAACGTTCCATATCTCCCGGCACCGTCGCGGGCGCCTTGCCATAGCCACCGTGCACCTTAGCCTTGCCCTGCAACGCCCGCTGCAAAACCAACTCGACACAGTTATCCTGCGGGTAAATCACTTTCGTCACCGTCACTTGCCCCCCTTCGTCCTCAACGCGAAAGGCATTTGCCTGCACGTCGATCGAATCCATCCGACTCTCGACATTCGCAAATTCCAATTCGACACGCCCATCCTTGCTCCGCGCCACCACCAGATCCGGTGCCTTCCAAGCCATCGCACGCCCATAGACCATGCCCAACGCCGCCCGTGCCAAACGCTCGCCCAATAGCATATTGCCCGCCGGGCTAGTGTGGATCAGATCCGACAGCGGCAAATCCAACGTCGGCACCACCGCTATGACAGGCACCTGCTTGGGCACCTGCCGTTGCGCTTCGCGCACCTGGCTCCAATAGCGGTCGGCCTCCGCGTCGTCTGCTGGTCGGAACACCCGATTCAACTGCACCGTCAACACTGGTAGTTCCGTATCCTTCAACGCCTCCCGCCAAGCGCTGACCGCTTGAGTAAATCGCTCAGCATAACTTGTCGCATCCGCATCCGTGCCCGCATCGCTCTCCCCTTGATACCACAGTATCCCCCGCACCTTGCCGCCAACCTTTTCCACACACCGCACCATATTCTCAAACAGATCCGAATCCTCCGGCTCTCCCGGATTCCACCGCTTCAAAGGCGAGCCGCCCAACGAAGTCTGCACCAACCCCACCGGATAACCCAAATCCCGCTTCAACAAACGCCCGAACTGTAAATACGGCGAGTGCCCCGGGTTCGCCGCCTCGCGATTGACCGGGTGCTGGGTATCTGTCGACTCGTTCATCGGATGCGTCGCCAACGCCCACCGCTCACTATTGCGAAATAGATGCACCCCCAACTCCGCCGGATCCTCATACGGCCCGCGCCCATAACCAGCTGAATTACTTTGCCCCGCAATAACCCACAAGTCCCCGACCCCCAAAAAATGCCGCATATCGCCCCGCGGCGACCACTCCCCCGCCGGTATCTCCGCTACCCGCAACCGCGTCTCGAGCCGATACAACCCTCCCACCGGAATATGCTCCAACACAGCCTCCCACGTCCCGTCATCTTTTGTGCTCGCAACTTGCCAATCCAATCCACTTGTTACCGCCACCCCCGTATCCTCCCAAACCAACCGCACCTCTACTTTCTCCTCACTTTCAAACTTCCACCGTCCCCCCAACTCCATCCTTCCCACCCCATTCACCTGCTGCACAATCTGCCAATCCTCCGGCCCCTGCTCAACCATCGCCCCAATCTGCTCTACCATTACTATCTCCCATAACAGGTCTTTAGTGTTCTATCGCAAAATCCGCTGTTTTTGCGGGCTTCGTTTACCATTCGTTTGCCAGCGGTAAATAGCTTGGCTGTCCGGCAAAAAGAAACCTCTCGCAAACGGTTGTGTTTACAAGAGGTTAAAATGGTCGGGGTGCTCGGATTCGAACCGAGGACCCCCTGCTCCCAAATCGTGTCGCGATTGTTTTTCAGACTTTTCGTAAGTGCCTGAATTGGCTCGATTTAGAAGTGTAACTAAATCACAATCAAATACTTATAAAAAACTACTAACGTAACTTGCTCTAGATTTTCTGTTTTAGTTTTTGATCCGTTTAGACCCGTTCAATGAAGTTTTGGGCACTTTTTGGGCACCCCTGGGCACTCCTTTTAGATCACCTGACTGAGTTGGAGGGGTTTCGTTTCATATGAACACCGACCTTCTTTAGTCATTGGTCGGTCTCTGCGGTCTCGTCCATATCGCTCAGGATGGCTTGCACCCGAATTTTAAGAGGGGGAAGATCCTTTTCCAACACGGCTTTGACAATGTCCAGGTCGATTTCAAAATAGTGATGCACCAAGATATTCCTCATGCCGATGATCTGCGACCACTCTACTTCGGGATGGTCTGCGCGTAGGGCCTGCGACAATCGGTTTGATGCCTCGCCGATGATCTGGAGGTGATGGAGAATCCAGGTCTGAACAAGTTCGTTGTTTTCAAGGGCCGCCGTTCCGCCGGCTGCATAGCGCCCAACGCGCTCGATAGCTTCCAGTATATCCCGCAGCCGTTCGCCATCGTCTCTCACAGCGGCATAGCTTCCTGCAAAACCCGCTCCCGGATGCGTTGGCGCAGTCCCTTTTCGGACACCACATCGACTTTGCATCCCAACAATTCTTGCAGGTCCATCAACAGACCGCCCATATCCATGAGGCTGCGTCCCGGTTCCATCTCGACTAGAAAATCTACGTCGCTTTGGTCATCGGCTTCGCCACGGGCGACGGAGCCAAAAATGCGGACGCGTTTTGCCCCGTGTCGAGTGGCTAACGCCAGGATCTCCTGACGGCGTTCTTTGAGGCGTTGTTTGATGTCCATGAGTGTTTATCTACGTAGATAATTTTTTGTTGGTTGATCAGATAATATACCACAAAACACGTCTCTGGTGAAGCATTGAGAGCCTTCTTCTAATAATTGGATAGGTGCTTTGCTTATCCTCCTGCTAATATAGTCAACAGATTTGATCTGTTCTACCATTACAAAGCCGGTGAGATTCGTCTCCGCTGGAATGGACACATGGAAGGGAATCTTTCTATCCGTATTGGTGATGGACGTACCATTGCCAGCCCTGTATGGCGGTTCGTCTGGTTCGGGTCATTATAGTTGCTCCTTCAGTATAGCAGTTTTCTCTTAACCAACCCCGAAAAATCAATACACAGAGCAGTTATATCCCCCTTGTTCAAGCAGTTGAAAATCAGCATCTTTTTCGCATCTCGAACGATCTCTATATACGAGGGAACGATGATCATCCGAGTCACGGCAAAGCTGGCGAAGAAGCTCCACATAGTCCCAGGGGAATCACTCCCTGCCGATGAAAATCCGTTCGCGGATTGGTCGTCCCACCTATTTACAGTCGATCGTACGCAATATATTCTCATTTCGAATACAACTTCCCTATACTCGATGATCATGTATGGTCGGGGTATCACCAACGATTGGCAATTCCTCGATCACATTACGAGCTATATAGGCGAATTCCTCCGAGATAACGGATACGAGTTCATATTTGAGAGGCTGATCGTGCCCTCTATGAGAAGCGTGGCATTTTCGAAGGCGCTCAATCGGTCAGTCACAGGATCGATGACCGATATGGTCTTTTTGGCGAAGGTGCATCTTGTCGAACGAGCCGCTGCTCTATATGATGTGTCGCAATGGTTGAATCAAGTGCCGATGTCGTCTTTGGAACATGGCTGTGCAAAGGATGCTTTTCAGGCTCTGGGGATCGAAGAGTAGAAGTCCTATAAGTGCAAAACGCAAATCAAAATCAAAGGCCAACGATCCCTATATGAGGATCTGGCACATCTACGAGATGAAATTGAAGGGTTGATCCATTTCCATTTAGGAGACCGCTCGAAATTCAAAGCGGGAAGAGCCCAATAGTTAGATGGATCGCCATTCAGTAGCAGCGACCATCTTTCCGTAATGCGAGGTATCCTATGACAGTAACAGAAATTGAGAATCTACTGGAACAAACCTTGCTGCACGACGAGGCAATGCAATACGGGCTTTATGAATATGAGTTGGAAGAGTTGTTGGATGAACTCAAATCGTCCCTTGCGGCAGACCGAGATGACTTCATTTTTACGGTAACGGAGAATAGCGGAGACGTAGCTATGGTGTTGATTGAGAAATCAGGTAAAGTCTATATCAACGAGCAAGCGAGCGAGAGACTACAAGCTCTTTGGCCTATGGCCTATAAAAGCAATATACAGAAATTGATCCCCGTCTTCGCACAACAATTGCACGAAGGCGAGCTTCCGATCAATGGGGTAAAAATGATTAAACAGCCCTGACAATACCATGCCTTGATTCAGATCACCAAAAATACTCATTTTAGGCCGGGGAAGATGTTGAAAGAAGCATTGCATGAGGTAAGAAAATGACGGAAGAAGTTTGGGGTATTCCGACGCTTGAGCAGCATCTGACTCAGGTAGGCGGCACATTGCCAGATGATCTTCATGATCAGATCATCGCTCAAGGCAAAGCGATTGTCCCTGCATTGTTGGAGATTTTCAATGACGAAGAGCTGCAGGTGGCGGATGATCCAGAAGGATGGGCTCCCATTCACGCCGTTGATTTGCTCGTAGAATTACGCGCAGAAGAAGCTATTCCTTCCATGGTTGAGTGGGTAACCGTGCTCGATCTTATGTCGCTCCTTTTTGGGAAACTTGTCTTCGGCTTGAAGGTATTCGGAAATGTAGTCGTTGAGCCGGTGCTGCAGGCCTATTGCGAAGAGGATGATCCCGTAGCGCAAGGTGTTCTTCTGGAAATCTTATCCGGTCTGGGATGTCGAGACGAAAGGATATTCGAGCTTCTCATCGCTCAGGTAGATTACGATGTGATGCCGGGAGCCAATAACCTGGCTGATTATGGAGATCCGCGTGCTCGTGATGCTCTCCACCGAGCCTTCGATCGGTACGAATTTTCGTGTGGACCTGATTACACTATGGCAGGGCAAGAGGTGATCGAACTCAGAGATGCGATTGAGGCGTTGGGAGACGAACTCACCCCTGAAGAGGAGCGGAAGTTCGATGACGTATTGGCCCAGAAGGAGAAACAGAGAAAGAGGATAGAAGGATCCTCCTCTGAAGGAAACCCAGGAGAGGAGATTCCAGTTCGCATAGAGGTCAAACCAGGTCGCAATGATCCATGCTGGTGTGGGAGTGGTAAGAAATACAAGAAGTGCCATCTCGATGCGGATCGAGCTGCTTCGAATTGAAGCAGTTTTCCAACTGTAAACATCCCTTTTTTAGGGGCATTCTATGGTTTGTTCATCGAAATGGTTTACTCACAAACGATAAATTCTGCCTGACGCGGATATGCCACCATTCATTGCGCCAGTGGCAAAGTTCCGGCGGCTGATACACGGGCACTATTCGGCGGGAAAGATGATACTCAGAGTTTTAAATTCAGGATTAAGTCTGCTAAAGCCGTTTGCCTTTTTCTATTATCAACCTGCCTAATAGCCATAGAAAATGCCTTTCGAGTTCCTATGAAAATAGCCAGTTTTTTGGCTCGAGTGAGCCCGGTATAAATTAAATTCCTAAACAACATATTGTAGTGCTGGCCAAGTATGGGAATGATGACTACTTCAAACTCGCTTCCTTGTGATTTATGGATCGTGATACCGTACGCTAGTTGCAATTCACTCAAGGCCTCTTTTTTATAGGTGATGAGACGATCATCTCCCCCCGGGAACAAAATGTCGCACGTCATATCGGTACCATCCACCGTAACAACCTTCCCAATCTCACCGTTAAAAATGCCCAGATCATAATTGTTTCTCGTTTGGATGACCCGGTCGCCCTCTCGCAATATCTTATCGCCAATTTTTATTTGGCGTTTATTGGGAGACTCCGGGTTACTGACCTGTTGCAACGACTGGTTTATGTTCATTGTTCCCAAGGTTCCACGTACCTGAGGACTCAACAGTTGGATCTCTACCGGTCTTCCAAACCACTTGGGGATCGTCTTGGTATAAAACCGTATGGTCGTCTCCAGTGCGGTCAATCCATACCTGAGGGACGACCAGGGATGAACCGTTTTCAAAACCGACATGAGCTGATCCACCTCAGTCTCCGCTTGAGCCAAGCTCAGAATATCCACCTCTTTAAATTTATCGGGAATGGATAAAATGGGTGCTCTTACTTCGCTTTCACTCACAGACTCCGGTCGATAAAGAGTATCCACTTCTACACTCCCATCCGTTTTTTGTATTCTTCCGGCCCACTCCTCTTTTAATTTTAAAAGGTACCCCTCTTGTCCTTCCTCAAGCTGATCCACCGTATTATGTACCCGTTGGATAAACTTCACCTGTTCTCTAGTGGCTTCATCGGCGTCCACAAATAGACAGTCTACTCCCTGCTGGAAAGCATCCGGCTCCCTAATCGGCGAAGTAATTTGGGGGATTGTCCCCAAGTTGATCTCATGGGCGAATCGTATAATGGAGGACGCCTTGGCCTGACGAAAAACTTGGGTCAATAAAAACCTCGGCACGCCCTCTGCGTTCAATAGATCCGAAAGGACATTCCCGGCCCCCACGGCGGGCAACTGGTCTGGGTCCCCAATAAGTAGGATCTGCGCCGATGCTGGAACGGCTTTTAATAAGGCGGCAGCCAGTGTAATATCTAACATGGACACTTCATCAATAATCAAGAAATCCGTTTGAATGCGGGTTTCTTCATCAAATTTGAATCCAGGTTTACTGGGGTCCCATGCCAACAGCCGATGAATCGTCTTGGCCTCTAAACCGATCACCTCAGACATTCGTTGCGCAGCCCGGCCAGTGGGGGCGGCTAATGTGACGTTTAGACTCATCGCTTTTAGTAGTTTAACCAAGACCTCGGTGCAGGTAGTTTTTCCACAGCCGGGTCCACCGGTGAGTATTGAAAAAGACTTCCCGGGAATTTCACAAACGGCAGCAGATTGCTCGTCACTCAACTGAATGCCTGATTTATCGCAATAGCGAGATACCCAAGACTGGATTCTCTCCGGATCTACCGGAACGCCCTTTGCAAGGAATGTACGAACCGTATCCGCCACTTTTAATTCGTCATAATAAATGCTCTTTGAATAAAAGCAGTCTTCGGTCTCCTCCCCGCCTAAGTCCAGATGACGAACCCTCACTTCATTCTCAGAAAGCAAGGAC
This sequence comes from Candidatus Latescibacterota bacterium, assembly GCA_015660315.1. Lineage (GTDB taxonomy): Bacteria > Latescibacterota > UBA2968 > UBA8231 > UBA8231. The sequence goes on along the minus strand of DQLG01000414.1, from coordinate 2,048 downwards.
CTTAAGACCTGCGTCAGCCGCTCTGGATCGACCTTCTCTTGTAAAATATCCAAGGTATTCGCAATGATTTGACGCTCGGTTAAAAAACAATGGCCCTCGTCTCGACTGGCTGCCAGCACGTGTTTAATCCCCGCCTTAATGCGTGGCTCACCATCCCGTAAAAAATCCATAGCCAGAGCAATCTTATCCGCCGAGAAGAATCCAATCCCATAGATGTCATGAGCCAATCGATACGGATTCTCCGACACGATCGCGATCGCTTCAGGACCATAGGTTTTAAATATCTTTGTCGCGTATAAGGTGCTGATCCCATAGCCTTGTAGGAACATCATCACATCTCGAATTGATCGATGCTCATCCCAAGAGACTTTAATCTTTTCCAGTTTCTTCTCGGCAATACCGGGTACGGACATGAGGTCCTCGATGGACTCTTCGAATACCTCTAATGTTTGCTCTTTGAAATAGCCCACAATCTTTTTTGCTGTGGCTGGCCCCACCCCTGCAATCAAACCCGATCCCAAGTACTGCTCCAAGGCGGCGGCCGAGGCCGGTTTCTTCTCCACAGAGCGTTCGGCCTTAAACTGCTCGCCATGTTTGGGGTGGTGAGACCAAGTCCCCCAAAACTCCATGGTGGCTCCCGCAAAAACTTGGACTTGATGAATAAGGACCGTTGCTAAACGATTGGGCTCTTTAAATGGAGAGACTTTAAGAACGGACCACCCGTTTTGCTCGTTGTGGAAGGTGATGCGCTGCACAATACCTGAAAGTTTTTCTAAGTGATCGCTATTTGAGGTTATCTGCACGTCCAATACCTATTCCTCTACACCATCTCCGCAGGTCAGCCACTTTTCAACCGTCAGATTTTTCAAGCCTTCGATGTAGGCTTGGGTCGGATCGGCGTTTTCTGCTGGATTCTTCGTCGCATGGTACATCAATTCTGAGAGAATCGAACCGATTGCATGAAGGGCGTCGTGGCGATCCAGCCCTTCACCGAGCAGTCTTGCGAAGGTATCAACGGCTTGAGGAGGATCTCCTGATGCCAACTGAGTCTCAACTACGGCATGGAACGACGCGTGGAGTCGTACATTCGGGAGATCCACTTTCTCGCGTTCATGAAACTCCTCAACCAAGAAGATGCGCTCATCCTCATCTAATGCTAGCCATTGAGCTGGATCGGGATTCTGCATAGGATCATACGATTCCATCTTTTTCTCTTCCTATTTACTGGGGCTTGGCGCTCTTCCCTTTTTTGATCAGGCGCACTCCGCACAGTCTGTTCCCCTGACGCTCCACTTCGATATAGCCCAGTGCTTCCAGCATTCTGATGCCTGTACTGCGTTGAGAGCCGGCGCTCTGCGGCATACAGTGCCGGTGTTCGACGATGGCCGTGGTGATATCTGCTGCATCCATCCGACCGCCGTAGGCGGTGAGCACGGCCCAGACCAGTGCCGCGCTACTCCGGTTCCAGGTGATGCGCTCGCCGCGCAGTTTTTTCTGGTCGTCATGGCCGATGGGGCAGACGTGCATCAATTCGTCGATGCTCATGTTCGTCATCGCGCCGGATGTTGCCCGTTCGTAGCGCGCCCGCCGGGCTCGGTCCCGCCACTGTTTACCCAGTTCGGCCAGTTCGCCCAACTCTTCCATTAGTCCCAGGCGCCGGGGATACTTTTCTACCACCTCGCCCATCAACTGGGCGAAGTCCTCGTCGTGGTCGGGGATTTTCTGCAACTGGCGCGCGTGGTCGGCGACCTGTTGATAGATGCGGCGGTCGGCGCCGCTATCGGCTAGGTCCAGGAGCATCTGTTTGTAGAGGTCAAAACAGGCTGTGGGGAAGCGGTCCTGTAACGCCTCTATCATGCGGGGAAAGTCGCGGTCGTGGCTATGCGTGCGAGCGGCGTCGAGTAAGTCGTCCCAGCGCTCTTCAGCAGAGAAGATATCAATCAGCGCAGCTCCAGTGCATTCTTCCTTAATTTTGGCAATCAGCGCCTCGCGTTCTTTGCGGGTCCGCAGCATATCGCGCAGGAGGAGATAGTCGTCGAGTTGGTTGG
>DQLG01000284.1 GCA_015660315.1 Candidatus Latescibacterota bacterium | reverse complement strand
GCCCGGTCATATGGCGCGTGCGTTATTTGAAGGTATGGCGGTGCAGTTGGCCGACGCGTATCGGGAGGCGGTCGCTCTGGGCGCCGGCGAGCGGTCCAGGTTGGTCGGCTCGGGCAATGGGCTCAAACTGAACGCGTTGTTACGCGAGGCGTTGGCGGCTGAATTCGGCATGCCGGTCGCAGTGGGTTTGCAGGAGGAAGAAGCCGCGGTCGGTGCGGCGCTTTGCGCTGCAGTGGCTGACGGGGCATATGCTTCTATCGCCGAGGCGAGCGCGGAATTTATCGGTAGTCGGGCAGAGGCGCGGGATTGAATGGTGTGAGGTCGACGGTGCTCGTTTGACCGGTCGGCCGGTCGCCGGTCCGTTCAACATACCCCAGACGCTGTGTCCGGTCGCGACATCGGCGTCTTGCACATCCGGTATTTTGCCGATCAGGGGGATACGGAGATGAGACCGCGCCCAAAGGCGATTGTCGGTATCGGTAGTTCGAGTCTGCGCGGCTGGCATGGCGCGATCGCAGAAGATCTGGAGCCTGATTATTCCGCGCGGTTTTGGCGGCAGCAATATGAACGACGTATTGTCTTCATGCAGTTATAAGGAGTAAGTATGACCGTCCGCAATCTCAGCCCGCAACAGATGTTTATCGATCTGGTGAAAGACCACGTGCCAAAATACCATTTCAATGGCCGGACGAAGCGCCAGTATCAGGCTTGGAAACGCAGCGCTACGCCGAAGGTCATGGCGACCCTGGGCGACTTTCCTGATGCCATCGCGGCTAAACCCCAGTTCTTGGCCGAATGGAATGAAAAAGGCCTGCGCCGTCAGCGCTGGATTATCGATGTGCAACAGCATCTTTCGGCGATCTTGCTAGTCAATTATCCCGCAGATATGAAACGCGGCGAAAAACGGCCGGCGATTCTCGCCTGTCACGGGCACGGGGCGCACGGCAAGGAGTCGGTGATGGGCAATGATTCGAGTCCGGCGCTGCGCCAGGATATCGCTATCCACAACTACAACTACGGCCAGGTTATGGCCGAGCAGGGTTTTATTACCTATGCGATCGACTGGATTGGCTTTGGCGAGCGCAACGACAACAACAAACCCAATCATCGTCCACAGAGCGGGCGCGACTGGTGCAATCTCTATTATCTGCACGCGACGATGTTGGGCATGACTTCAATCTCCATCAATGTCGCGCACGGTAAGGCGGCCACAGATGTGCTGTGCAAGCTGCCCGGTGTCGACGAAAAGCGGCTTGGCGTGATGGGCTTGAGTGGCGGTGGCACGATGACCTTGTGGATGGCGCTTTGCGATAAGCGCTTTAAAGCCGCCGAGATTATGTGTTATAGCGATTTATGGGCGGCGTTTGGCGTTCGCGATATTAATTATTGCGGCATGCAGGTGGCACCGGGACTTTTTAAGCTGATGGATTTGCCCGATGTACAGGGCTTGATCGCGCCGGGGCCGTTGCTGATTGATATTGGCGCGCACGACACGTGTTTTAAGGTGGATACGGCGATGGAATGTTATCGTCAGGTCGAGAAAATTTATCGCGCCGCCGGGGCGACTGAAAACCTGGAGCTCGATTTACACGCCGGTGAACACGGGTGGGGTGGCAATAAATCCGAGGCCTTTTTCATGAAGCATCTATCATTTTAAGTCGAGGTGGATCATGCAAGTAACAGAACAGCATATCGAGACCTATCGCGAGGAAGGTTACTGTGTGGTCAAAGGACTGATTCCCGCCGATCTTATCGCGGCGGTGCATCAGCGGGTCGCAGAGATCGTCGCGGATAAACCGAACTGGCCCGAACGCCATTTTCAGGTGCTCGATCCGGAGCGCTATCGGTCCGTTGCAGGCGGGGCACTGCCGGGGGGCATACAGCGCCCCTCCCAGCAAGAGGACGTGTTTGCTGCGGTTGCGAACCATGCGCACCTCGCGGTAGCGATGGAACGTCTGTTGGCATCGCCGGTGGAATGTTTTACCGACCAGGTCGGGGTCAAACACGGGGCAATCGTCGAAGAGCAGGGCGGGCGCAGCTATTACCACCAGGATTCCTTCTATTGGCATATCGACCCTGAGTGGGGCTGCAATTGCTGGATACCGCTGCAAGACGTCGACCGCGAGACGATCGCGCTAGCGGTGATGCCGAGTAGCCAACAGGGGTGGCAGTTGATCGAGCACGAGTCGTATTTCGACGATCCGCCGATGGGGCATGGCGAGGGTGAGGCTTTTGTGCCGTTTAAACGCCATCGCGTGCCTTTAGCGCAGGTGGATTATGCGCAGGAGGTATTGTTGCCGATGGCGGCGGGTGATGGGTTGTTCTTTACGAATTATACTTGGCATCGCAGTGAGCCGAATCGCACGGGGGAGGACCGGGCATTTTATGCGATTGCCTATCAGGTGAAGGGTGACAAGGCTTAGATTCAAGCTATGGTGGGACGAACTGACGGAGGGTATCCCCTTGCCCACATCGTCCGCCGTGCAGCTTGACCGGTTAGACTGGGCACTATAAAAAAAATAAAAGGTGAAGAATATGACGCATTTGTATGATGAAATTGGGGTGACGCGGGTAATCAACGCCTCGGGTAGCATGACGTATTTGGGCGGGTCGCTGATCGCGCCCGAAGTGCTAGAAAAGATGAACGAGGCGGCGGGTGCTTTTGTGGTGATGGAGGAGTTGATGGATTGGGCTGGGATGGAGGTGGCTCGGTTGACCGGGGCGGAGGCCGGCATGGTGACAAGTGGGTCGGCGGGTGGAATTCTGCTTTCTTGTGCGGCTTGCATTACGGGAGATGATCGCCAGAAGATGCGGCAGTTGCCGGTGGTTGAAGGCAAGAACGAGTTTGTGATGCAGAAGCACCATCGCATCGGCTTTGACCATGCGGTGGGGGTGGCGGGCGGAAAAATTGTTGAAGTTGGCGGTGAGGATAGCACGGAGTTAGCGCAGATTGAGGCGGCGTTGTCGGAGCAGACGGCGGCGATTTTGCACGTAGTGCTCGATCCGCAGCCGACGGTGCCTTTGCAAGATGTGGCAAAGTTAGCCCATGCCCATGGGATTCCAGTGATCGTAGACGCGGCGGCGGAGTTGCCGCCGGTGGATAATTTGCACGCGTTTTTGGCGGCGGGTGGTGATCTAGTGATTTTTAGCGGCGGGAAGGATATTTCTGGTCCGAATGATTCGGGCATACTCTGTGGTCGTGCCGATTTGATTAAGGCAGCGCGCATGCAGGCCTTTCCCAGTGGCCCGATTGGGCGGCCATTGAAAGTGAGCAAGGAACAGATTGTCGGGTTGGTGTTCGCGCTAAGGCGCTTCAAGGCGTTGGACGAAGGCGAGCGAATGCGGCGTTGGCAGGAGAAGGCCGAGGCGATGTGCGCCGAGTTACAGGGGATTGCAGGTGTCGAGGCGGAGGTTGCCCTGCCGACGAGAGGAGGGCGGCCATTGGTGATACCACGGACTCGGTTGCGAATTGACGAGCAGTTGTTGGGTTGTACTGTCAATGAAATAGACGAGCAGTTAGAGCAGGGGACGCCGGCGATCGCGGTGTCGATTGCATCGGGGGAGATTTGGCTCAATCCGCAGCATCTGGCGGACGGAGAGGAGGAGGTTGTGGTGCGTCGGGTAGCTGAGGTGTTAAAGGCCCAAGGCTAGGCGTGTCGAAAAAATAGCTCTGCGCCTAAAGCGTTCACGCTATCGCTGTGGACAAGGCGGCTGAGCGAGCCATGTCCACAGCGATCTGGCGATGCGCAAGTTTTTGCTCATCCGCCGATTAGATTTCGGCATAGATTTCGAGTTGGTTACCCTCGGGGTCGGCGAAATATATGGTGCGGTGGCCGCGGGGTTGGTCTGTTACCGCTTCCATGATTCTGACACCTTTGGCAACGAGTATATCGTAGCACTCCTGCACTTCGTCGGGTTCGACGAGGAAGGCGATCTGCACGCCGGGCAGGTCGTTGCGTGTGCCTTGACCGTCGTAATGGCGAGTGCGTTTGCGCAGCGAAAATTGTGTCGCGCCGGTCTCGAAGCCCAAACCTGTCTCGCCATCACCGCGAATTGGGAAGGGAAACAGGTCGCGGTAGAAGGCTTTCATAAGCTCCATGTCGTCGCAGAGAATGATCGTGTAATTCAGTTGCTTTACGGCTTTGAGCATGGCGGGTCTTTCTTTCGGGAATGGGATGGTTGGTTTAAACTTCGAGGCGCCAAGCGCATAAACTGTAGTCTTTTAAAACGCTCGTCAATCTTGGCTCCGGTGACGGATTGAGAAGGATGCGAATTCAACCTGTAAGTGCAATAGTGTAAGAAGCCTTGCTTTAATTATGGGAGAACTGGGTATAAAAGCACATTACGAAAGTGAACCCAGGCAATAACCATCTTTAGAAGCCATCTCGGCGATGGCATCGTGCGCAGCAAGGTTTACAGCTAGATTAAGACGCAATACGACTGATGTGGAGATGTCGATGTTTGAACGAGAGGATTTCCTAGTCGCTGTCGATCGTAGGAGCTTTACGGTCACCTTGCTATCGCCGCCGCCAGCGCAGTTGGCGGCTGAGCCGGCACTATTGATGGCTTTCGCTT
>DQLG01000293.1 GCA_015660315.1 Candidatus Latescibacterota bacterium | reverse complement strand
CGAGTTGAGCGGCGTTTTTGCGCTACCGGTGTCCGAGGACGAATTCCTCGGTATCACGCTGCCGTTGCGTCAGGACCGCTCCTGGCACGGGCTGCAGGTAGTGCTGGAGTTGGGCGGTAAGCGCTATGTGCTGGAGGACGCGCTCTATTTGGAGCAGTACCGCTGGCAGGAATTGAGTTTTAAGATCGCGGCGTTTGACGAGCGCGACGAACGCGAGTTGGGGGTCTGGCCGTTGGTATTGGCCGAGGACCAGGGTGAGGCCTATGCTGAGGCCGGGGCGTTCCGGGTGGCGGTGCGTATTGAACGCGCCGGATCGTTGGCGACGGGATGGCGCAAGTATTTCTCCAGTTATCGCAATGCCTATATCGCCACAGAGCACCGCTGGGCTTATGTGTTCAATAGTTTATATTTGGCGTTTTTGACCATTGTCGGCCAAGTGTTGAGCTGTTCGTTGGTCGCCTACGCCTTCGCTCGGTTGCAATGGCCCGGCCGCGAGCTGTGGTTCGGTATCCTGTTGGCGACGATGATGTTGCCGGGGCAGGTGACGATGATCCCGGTCTTTATGATCTTCCGCTATATTGGCTGGTACAATACGCTTGCGGCGCTGTGGGTGCCCTCGTTTTTCGGCTCGGCGTTTTTCATCTTTATGCTGCGCCAGTTTATGAAGGGGATTCCGATCGACCTAGAGGACGCGGCCAAAATAGACGGCTGCAGCTATTTCGGCATTTACTGGCGGATTATCCTGCCGTTGGTCAAACCGTCGCTGACGGCGGTCTGCATCTTCACCTTTATGAACACCTGGAACGACTTTATGGGCCCGCTGATCTATATCAATGACCAGCGGCTCTATCCGCTGGCGTTGGGGCTATTCGATTTTCGCAGCGAGCATTCGAGCGAATACGGGATGCTGATGGCGGCCTCGACGCTGATGACGCTGCCGGTCATCGCGATCTTCTTTATGGCCCAGCGCTATTTTATCCAGGGCGTTACGCTGACCGGGATGAAGGGTTAGGCCGATAGCCGAAGCAGGGTGCTGAAACGGTGGCTGCCTGGGGCGCTGCAAGTCGGATCGCGGGGTTGGCGATGGTGCCGATTTTCGGCTTGTGCTCTATTTATGGATTATCCCAGTGAGTTTTGGCGTGATGGGTATCTTGAGCGTCAACGAAGAGTCACTGAATGCTATCGGCAAGCCCATGGCGGCGACGGTGTAGACTATTGTGTATCCGTTTGGGATGTAACTGCCCTTGGTTTTTCTTGGGACCTATTCGATAGGGCCCAAGGGCCTTTTGCCGGCATGGCGCTTTCGAATCTGACGGGCGCGGCGTTTGGTCTGTGGCTGGTGCGATGAATGAGCAAGCGCTGTGAGTGGAATTGAGAAAGGTACTAAAAGGGAAAGTCCATATGAACGATCGCCAGAAATATCTATTTGACCTGCAGGGCTATCTACTCATTGAGGATGTGCTAAGCGAAGAAGATTGCGACTTGGCCATCGAAAAGATCAAGACGCGCGTCCAGCCGATGAAAAAGACGCCGGATGGTTATGAATCGAACGGCACTTGGGAAAATGCCGCCAGGCTCTATGAGGCGGGCGAGCCGTTTATCAAGTTGATCGACGATCCGAAAATCACTGAGGTGCTTACCGCGATCATCGCTCCTGCTTTGCGCTGCGAGAGCAGTTATAGCTTTGTGCGGCACAAGGGTTGCCCGCCCTTTGAGATGCACGGTGGGAACCGCGGTGGCGGCGTAAACTTTCGCTATGATGTGCACAATGGCCAGATCTACACTGGACTTACAGTCGTCTCGATCGCGTTACAGGAGATCAGCGAGCAAGATGGAGGGTTCGCCTGTATTCCGGGTTCGCACAAGTCGGACTTTGCTGTACCGGTCGAGGACCGCAAGGAGCTTTTCGCGTTAGGTGGATCACTGGTGCGCAATATCGCTACGCCGAAGGGGGCCGCGATTGTCTTTACTGAGACGCTGGCGCATGGGGCGGCGTCGTGGCAGAACGACGAGCCGCGTTACGGGTTATTTTTCAAGTTCAACGACCGTGCGGCGATTTACCACGCGCAGGAGCAGCGGAGGCCGAGCGCTGAGGCGTTGGCACAGATGACGGACGCGCAGAAGTGTTATTTTAATTTGGCCTACCAGGCTTTCGGGCCTCCGGAAAATCCGCGCAACGACAAGCCGCAATTCGGCTGAGCGCTGGAGAACCGTATCTGAGCAGAGAGCAGCCGGTGACTATGCGCTTGAATTATTTCAGCCGCGGCCCTTTATTGCGCGTAGTAATCTTTCCTTTGTAAGAAGCCGACAGTGAACATATAAAACAGAACACTGCAGGGTCTCATCGCGAACGGGCGTGTAATGTGTCTCGACAAATGATTTGTGTTTGTCGGCGAGTCTTGGAGTAATTTCACTTTTCTTTTTACTGCAGCTCTTTCTACTATAGCTTTCGGCGCAAAAAATATTCAGTTTACGCAAGCCGTCGACATGAACGGTGTGGAAATACGCGTTTGCAAGACCACAGTCGAATACTGTGGTCTTTTTTGTTTCGCTGCCTTTGTTTCGCTGCTGCTGTGGTTGGATGAGGCGCTGCTGGTGCGGCCCTTCTGTAGCTTGAGCGGTAGTGAGCGCACCTGTGCCCTAATCGTTGCGCTCTTTTTGCGGCGGGATTGTTTCGCCTTGATCGACGAGCCACTTAACTACCTGGATTTGGCTAGTTGGCGAATAGATAGAAAAAGTGGTGTTGGAATATGAACCGATGCAGCTCTGTTATAGAACACGATCGGTATTTCATGCGAACGCATGGTCACGGATGTGGTGCATCTGTAATGTAGACGGGTTTTATTCATCAGCGTGCTTATAAATTGGAGAATAACCCAACATGAACGCGACCTTTCTCCCGACATTGAAGAAGGGCTATGCCTCAGAGATGGGCAAGGCGATGATCCCATTTGTATTCGAACAACTCGAGTATTGCTCGCACAATACAAGGCATCAGGCTTAGCAATCCAGCTTCTGTCAATCAGATGAAACGGTTAGGGTTTCGGAGCGAAGAAGGCGTTCACCTGGATGTGCTCGTAGGTATTTTGCACGACTATTAAAGCTGGCAAGCGATCAATGGATAATTTGTAAGGTTCGTAAAGAAAAAGGAATTTGGTAGCTTTCGGCTAACCCGAAACGCCAAGCTCTTCTTCGACGCGTTCCCCCTCCGCCGTCAAATAGACGGATTCGCGTTCGAGGTTTGTGCGTTCGCTTTCGAGTGTTTTTATCTCGCCGCCCTGGGTTTTTTCGTAGAAGT
>DQLG01000624.1 GCA_015660315.1 Candidatus Latescibacterota bacterium | reverse complement strand
GACGCTGGCGGGTTTGCGCGAGGCGCAGAAGCGCGGGCTGTGTGATTTTGTCGGCATAACGAGCCGGGCGCTACCGATTTTGGCCGAGTTGGCGGCGACCGGGGAGTTTGATACTATGCTCTGTTATCACGATTATCACCCCTGTGTGCAGTTGGCGGCCGAGCAGGTATTGCCGGCGGCGGCGAAGAGCGATATGGGGGTGGTGATGGCGACAGTATTGGGCGGCGGTATTTATGTTGAGGACGAGCGGCAGCAAGAAGTGGTGGAGAAGTGGTACGAAGGAGAAGAAGAACAGCGGCGGGTTTGCGCGATTATCGAAAAGATGCGCAAAGAAGATTCAACTTTGCCGCAGAGCGCTTTTCGCTGGGTCTTGGCCGATGAACGAGTCTCGACGGTTTCGAGCGGGGCGGCGGATATCGCGCAATTGCAAGAGGTAGCGCAGGCGGGAGATATGGAGCCTTTGGTAATGGAATTTAATAAATAAAAAAGCACCCTGTCTGAACGGCTCAATCCCTATCAGCGCCCCGACGCGGTCATCAGCCGCGGAGTGAGCGATCTGCAGCGTTAGTACAAGACAAGGTGGATCAAGAAGCGTAGCGCGGGTTATATCCAGCCGTGGTGAATGGTCGTCGGTGAGCCGGAAGTCTGCGTCTGCCAACCGGGGCCGTTGCCGAGCATGACCTCGCGGCCGGTAAGCGAGGATTTTTCGGCGGAAAAAAGGATGTCCATGATATGACGCGCGTATTCTCCGTGTGTCGGCACCTCGATATTTTGTTCGATCGCTTCAGCAAAAGCTTTCCATTCATTATACATCTCGGTCGGTGTGTCTGCAAAGGGCACATCCCGCCATTCTTCGCCCTTGCCCACTTTGACGAATTTCTCGCCGTGCTGGCTAAAACGCAGTGTGCCATTGGCGCAGATCACCTGGCACTCGAAGGTCGGCGCGCCTTCGGCATAACCGACGGCGATGGCGGTGCCGGCCAGGCCGTTCTTATAGCGGATAAAGGCGGTGGCCGAGTCGTCGGCGGCCTGGTAATGGGCCCTGGTGCCGATCGACGCCGAGACAGAGACGGCTTGTGAGGCCATAACCCACGAGAGTCGGTCGACGACGTGGATGCCATTGGTTAGCCACATGCCGCCGCCGTGGTAGCGGCTGCGGTATTGCGGGCGTCGCCCGGCGTAGTTCCAGTTTTTTGACATATAGGCTATGGCGGTGATCAGCGGCCCTAATTCGCCCGAGTCGAGGATCTCCTTGGCCTTGACGCTAGTGGGGTAAAAGTGCTGCGAAAGGCCGACCATCAGCTTGACGTCGTTGTTGGCCGCGGCCTCGATCATCGCGTCGCATTGATCTAGGCTGAGCGCCATCGGCTTTTCGACCAATACGTGTTTCCCGGCATTGCAGGCGTCGACAGTCAGTTGGTGGTGCAGTTGGTGTCCGAGCACGACGGCGACGGCGTCAATCTCATCATCTTTTAATAGTTCGTGATGCGTCTGGTAGCCCTTGGGGATATCGTATTTATCCATGTACTCTTGCCGCTTTTCCTCGAAGAGATCGGCGACGGCGACGACCTGCACATTGTCGAGGTGCGCGATCGAGTCGCAGTGGGAACGGGCTATGCCGCCCAGACCGATAATGCCGACTTTTAGCATGATAATCTCCTTAAAATAAAAGCTATCGACTGAGCGGTTGCGGTGTATTGCTGTGGCGAATGGTGCGAATAGGTCATCTATAGATACTCCAGCAGCAGGCGTTCGGTATTGTGCCACATCTCATCGCAGACTTGATGGGCGATGCCGGGGTGCAAGACGGCATCGATGCGTTCGGGGCAGTCGCGGTAGTGACTCTGCCGCAGCGCGTCCCTGAAACGTACGGAGCCGTCGGGCGGCACCTGCTCATCTTCGGCGCCGTTTTGGAACATGATGCGTGGACAGTGCGCGTAACGCTCGAGGTGGGTTAGCGGGTTGAATTCGTCGTAGCAGGCTTGTGCGTCGGCATCGGCTTCGCCGACGGGTTCGTTGGTGCCTGGTCGCAGCCAATCCGGGGTGGCGATCCAGGGCATCCCCAACGCGATGCGCCGGTCGATGCCGGCGGCGGCTACGCTGATATCCCCGCCCATTGATATACCCCCTATAGCGACTTGCTCGTCGACGGGGAATTGCGCAAGCGCCCAGTCGATAATCCGCGGTACCTCGCGCGCGGTTTCTGCGAGGATCGGCCAGAAATACCGACGGATATTGCCGCGGATCCGCGCGCGCAACTCGTCGACGTCGGCGAGCATGCGTTCGCCGTGTTGCCAGGGGTCGAAGCTGAGCGCGGTGTAGCCGAGCGCGGCGAAGGCTTCGAGTTGCGCGTGGCAGGATTCCTTGCTGCCGCTGAAACCAGTGAGCCAGATGACCAGTTTGCCCCGGTCGCCATTGTCAGGTTGCAGATAGATTAGCGGGATATTGTCGACCGATATTTGTTGAATCTCCAGCATGTATTATTCGCCCGTTTTGGCGAAGGGGAAGGTGCCTTCGTAACCGCGGGGACGCGAGACATGCCAGGCGCCCTCGTGCATCGGCGTTAACTGGTAGTGGCAGACGATATTGCTGCGTTCCATATCGTCGCGTTCTTTGGCGCCCTGATGCGGGATATGGCTCAAGAATAGGACGCAGTCGCCGGCTTTGGGGTAGAGCACGACATGCTCCTGGGCCTCGCACCAGGCCTCGAAGCCGGGGCGGTCGATTGGCTTAGGGTGGAGATGGGGCGGTTCAAGTAGGTGGCCGTTTTTGACGAATTTGAGATGGCCATCGCCGGGGCCGTTGTCCTGAAAGTAATAAGTGGTGTTGATGCCCACGGGGGTGACGGCGAAACGGTATTGCCGTGCGGCGCGCTGTTCCTCCCAATAGCCGTAGAAGTCCATATGCCATTCTTGTAGGTAGGGGCCGGGGTTGATATGGGCGCGGAAGCTGCGCAGTTGGCATTGTTTGCCCATCATGCCTTCGAGGAAAGGACGCACGTTGGTATGGCCGACTAGGTGGCTGAAGTGTTCGGGCTCGCGGTCGAGCAGCGAGTCGAACCACATATTGCCGACGGCGTTTAGTCCTTCTTCCCAGCCCTTCTGGCGGGCGTGCTCGATGCGCTGGCGGGCGGCTTCGGTTTCAGTCGGTGAAAGGGCGCCCTCGATAAGCAGGAAGCCGTTTTCTTCTAGAGCGTCGAGTTGTGTATCTATTTCGCTTGGCATTTTTTTGGCCTGGTTCCATGGATAAAAGAAACTGTGCTCGCATGTATCCGGCGTAGTTGTAGTGCATCTGTAATGTGAGTAGAGTTCGGCTGTCGCGGCCTAAAATTATAGAATAGGGCCTTTGGCCACAAATGGGATAGATGCGGGGGCTGTGCACGAAGAGAGTTATATCATTCTCAGTGAAGTGACAGCCGGGCCGCTACTAGGTGGAAGGCGGCGACCTTGCCAGCGGGCACGGCCATACTTCAAGGCGCGCAGAAGTTGGCCTAAAAATAAACCGTGCCCCTAAGGTACAAGGCCTCGAGACTTTGCGCTTTAGGGGCACGGTTATTGGGTTCAGTCCAGCGTGGATCAGGTTTACACGGCCTTGGCGTGTAATTGGTGTTCGTCCTGGTTCCAGAGGATTTTGGTGTTAAGGGGGTGGCCCTGGTAGAGGTCGTTGTAGAACAGCAGTAATTCGCCATTGTAGATTTTGAAGGTGCGCGGGGCTGTGGGCATTTTGGCCTGTTTGGCCCCCAAGACGAAGGCGCAATAGCCGCCGAATTTGGGGCATAGCGCGCGGGATATTTTTTCAAAGGCATCCAGATTCTCCTGCTTAAAGAAATAGAAGGTGCTGCCCTCGTATTCGGTGCTAAAGCCCGCTTGTCCGCGTTGGCACTCTAGTTTATTGCGGTGGCTTGGCTGGGCAAATACAAGAGGCAGGTGAGCGCGACAGCGAGTAGGTGTTTCATATGGGTTGTTCCTGTGTGAGGTGTTGAGGATATGTGATGGGGTTAAGATTGCCGCTTACACGCTCGTTGGATCCATGTCCGAGGGACCGGATCTTTTGTCCGCGCGACCTAACCCCCGCTTTCACGTTGGTAAATAAAGCGCAAATTGATCATTTTCAATGATTTGATGGATTTGCGTTTATGGGAAAAATTACCTAAAATGCACTGCTATGGCTGGTAATTTCACCTATCGCTCGCTCGTCTTTGGTGCCTTGATGTCGTTGGCGATCAATATGTTCTTCGCCTATGCCCGGTTGGCGATGGCGACGGCGGGCATGTCCTCCGATTATATCACCGCCGGAGCGGTATTTCTGTTCTTCGTGCTGGTGGCCTTTATCAACCCGCTGCTCAAGCTGGCGAAGTATTCGTGGGGGTTTAAT
>DQLG01000324.1 GCA_015660315.1 Candidatus Latescibacterota bacterium | reverse complement strand
TTATGGCCCCATGACCGATAACCGCGTCGACGAGCCGGTGATCCACTTCGACGAAGCTAGCTCGGCGCAAAACCGGAAACGGTGCCCCATCCTGCAGCGCCTGCAACTGCCATTTAAGCAACGCTTCGACGCCCTGTAAATCCCCGTCACGCCCAATTTTACTCGCTCCTATAATCAAGCGATCAGCCATCTTGTGCTCTGCCGCCAACAATTCGTGTTCCCGATCTATATCGGCTGCGACCCACTGCCAGTACACCGCGTCAAATTCGAGTTCCAATTCATAGGCTCTCATCCCCGCCAACCCCTCGCCGACGACGATAAATTCGACCACCTCGCCCGCATTCACGCGCTGCCCCGGACCAATAAGCTCGGCCCGCTGCACACCCGGGACCGCTGATCGCTTGTAAACGGGCACTGGACCTCTGCGACTAAAATTGGCCCCAACCAGGGACAAATCCTGGATATTGACCAGGTTGTCGCCAGTTATATCGGCGGGTTCACCTGCCGAACCCGGGGTTGCCTCTAAGCCGAAAAAAGCTGCAACGAAGTCCCAATCGGCTAAAGTGACCTCATTGTCCTGCGTCCCCACGCCATCCATTCCGAGATAGCCGGTCACGTCACCGCCCAACATCCGCGAACGCTCGCCGCTGCCGGGACTGGCCGGCAAAACATTTTCGACCGTTTGCGCTGGAAAGAGTTCGAGTCCGGGGACCCAAGCCTCCAGATAACCGCGCAGCCCCGCGTGCAGGTCCCACCGGCCAGTAGGCACTTCCGCTAAGACAAAGCTGCCATCGGCCGCCACCTCGACTTGCACCCCGACCCGGGCCGGATCGACATCATTGGCCTCGGCAAAAAGCGGGTCGACGAATTCTGCGTAATCCCCCCAACGTCGTAAGAAAAAGTCGACCTGGGCCGTCATGTCCTGACGCCCCTCCAATATGAGGTTGCCCATAATCGTAGCGCGGCCTGCGACCAATTCACCAACCGAAACTGGCCCCGTCGTCAACTCCGCCACTGACTGACCGTCGAGCTCAAGCCGCGAAGCCTGGCCCTGCGCCGTCTCGACCTCAAGATCGATACTGACCGGACCGACCAAGTCGAGCGAACTCAATTGGAAAGTTGCCAAAACCCGATCTGAACCCAGTCCGGCAATCTCAGCAACCGTCGGCTCGAAATAGCCCATGCGCAAGCGCAGCACGCCGGTCCCGTCATCCACCGCGTCATTGGTCACCAACTTGGCGACTTGGAAACCCGCCCCGACTAGAAAGGGTTGCACACCGTCCAAAAGCGGGTTCTGGTCGACGGGCGCAAAACTAGCAGGGTCGGCGGTGAAAGTCGCCTGCACCAAATCGACGCTGGCTCCGGCGTTTATCCGCACTTCAAAGGTCAACAGTTGGCCGCCCGTGCCCATGCTGAACACTTCGGGCAACAACTGGATCGGGGCGGGCACCGCGGTTCCACCTTCCATGCCAAGTACCTGGACGGGACCAACCGCCCTTACTGCCATCGCCTCGGCAAAATCTCCGGTGTCCGTAATGGCCAAATAGATGAAATATTCGCCGTCAACGAGCGGATCATCGGTCGTTACCCCTCTCGCGAGGTGGTCGATACGCAGTTCAAGGTGGTCGACCGTGGAGTCTTCGCTCAAATCCATCAGCGAATCCACTGCGACACCAGCGTGGCCATCGACGGAATTGACCACGTAGGACACACCCGCAGCAACCGCCGCATACGTTGAAGCCTCGCCGCGGTCTTCGCGGCTGAGCAACACGCGTATCCGCGCGTCGTCGTCCAAATCCATATCCTCCCAGCCGACTCGGCCGCTGCGACCAGGTTCGACCGAGACAGACGAAACCGGCTGCAGAGCGCGAATGCTCGGCGGATGTAAAAACACCATGCGCGAGGCCGCGTCGTTGAGCTGCCCGCCGTTCATCTGGTCTAGGCGGCGGCTTTCACCGTCACCGATCACCCCATAGGCGTAATACGTCACACCCTCCTCCGGTACACTCGATCCGCTGCCGGCCAACGACCACAGATCCCATACATATTGGTTATCCGCGCGCTCGTCAGGGTCCTCGGGGATATTGCCGAAAATCAATTGCGTTTGTCCGCTGGTCAACGCGAGCAAAACCTGATCCGCACCGCCGGGTATTGCGAAGCCCGTATCAATAAGGGTCGAGGTTGCCGGTAATTGACTAAGATAGAGGTCGATTCGCGCATCGTCATCGACATCCGCGTCGCCATCAAAACCGCGCCGGCCCCAGGTAAAGGAGACAAAGCGCTGTGGACGGCTGCCGCCGGTGACGATTGTATCCGCGCCAACCAATACGCCGTCGTCAAGCGCGTCCAAATTCAGAAAAGGCGTGTGGCGAACCCGAACTTGGCCCTGACTGCGCACCAGCGCCGTGGACAACAAATCGCTTGCCGCCGCATAGATATAATAATCCCCCGCAGATACCAGTTCGGGAGCGAGAATATTCCAGACCACAGTATCTTCTTTTGCCAATAGCCCTTCGACGGGCGTTATCGGGATACCTTCGACCAAAGTCAGCCCGCCGCTACCATCAACGGTGAGTGCCGTTTGCTCGAGCTCGCCATTAGCGCTATAAAATAGATGCACGGGCAGTTCGCTATCGTGATCGATAAGACTGTACGCGATCTGCAATTGCTGGATACTGCTGCCCGTCGCGACACCGTTCGCATCGAGCAAATTACCCGAATCAAGTGTGCTTGTGGTCTCGGGTCCCAAGAGTTGAAAAACTGGTTCGTGCCGCACCACGATCCCGCGGCTGCGCACCAGCGGGATCGTCCCCGTGACCGACGAGGTCGCATAGAGATAGTGGATACCTGGAGCGACATCGCGGAATAGCAGGCTCGTTGCGCGTCCGATCCCCTCGCGCTCGACATAGGCGTCTCCGGCCGCAGTCAGATCTTCTTGTGCCGTAGTCTCGTCGACGATCGTCAGATTCGCCGATGAAGAAAGAAAAAAGCGATACTCGACGTCGTTGGCGTCATCGCCATCGCCCAAACCCACCGCATTACTCGCCGTACTGACCCCGCCGTCAAATATCAGATCGGGCAGAACCAATGCCAATATTTCTTCTGTGTCGGGATAAATCGTACCCAAGGCCGAGGTTGTCGTATCCGTTTCCGCAGCGATCAATGAAGATCCCAATGCGATAAGGTTCATCGACCCTGCGGCGTTAAACTCCGCCGGGGAAACCAAGACGGTCAACGGACCTTTGACGATATCGACTTCGCGCTCGTCAGCAAATACGATCGGGCCATAATTGACTTGCGATTGCTGAGGACTGACCGAGCCGCTGACCGGAAACTGCAAATACAATTGCCCGCCAGCTGCAGCAGCGGCTAGACTTCCGACGACGATCGTATTCGCATCGGTCATCGGACTGACAAAAAACTGCGGTATTTCAGCTGCTACCGGAGCATAGACGATTCTTATTTCGTCGTCTAAGAGGCCGTCCTCGTCCGTATCGACCAACCTCATCCACGCCGGCATTCCAATGCTCAGCGTGGTGTCCGAAGGTGAGTCATCGTGGTCCAATACCACATGCAACTGCTGCCAGTAATGCCCCGACTCGACGCCCAACTCCAATACCGGTACTCGCGCCAACTCCGGCGGGCGGATTTCTACGGTCTGGGCGCTGGCCGTCGTCAGGCAAGCCGTCAGAAGTATAAATAGGATGTTCAGG
>DQLG01000619.1 GCA_015660315.1 Candidatus Latescibacterota bacterium | reverse complement strand
GCCCGCTGGTGTTTTTGCTGGTATCGCGCTCCTATAACACAATACGGGTGAAGCGAGTTTTTCGGTCCACCAAGCTCAGCAGGCCACCCCCGCCGTGACAGCCCATCATCAGATCGACTGCCCCATCACCAATTCGAGTTATTTCATGACGATGGCGGGACGGTCATCAAGCGAAACCCGGTGGGCAATCGAGCCTTTATACGCGGCTTTGGACGAAACGCGCTGGGGGCGTTGTCGCTGACGCAAGTGGGTATGGAGTAGGCCACCGCGGTCTTGATCTAAGTGAATATGCAGATAGATCCGCTCATGTGATATAGAAAACGTTTCGTTTCGCCCGAGCCAGCCGGCAATCTGCTCAGGGCTCCACCACTTGAGTGGAAGACTGCGGTCTATCCGTCGTTTTTGGCTGCGGTGATGAGTAGCCTGAGGAAAATACTCGTTGGGGCTTCGATTTCGTGCATGGGCCGCGCTCTTTCAACCACTTCGGTGTTAGTCAGGAGAAGGAGTCAGCTGGTTGGGGTAAAAGCGCAAGGGCTGTATTGTCATTTGAGGTAGTGCGGGCGAATACGGTGCTTGTCGGGATCGTAGTGGTCGATAAAGACCAGGTTGCCCCAACCGCTTTGGCGGTCGTCTGAGCCGCACCAGGCGATCTCGCCCCAGTCATAGCTGCCATCGCCTTCGGAGAGGCGCACCATCTCGCCGAAGGGCAGGTTGCGGGCATCATCCTTGTCGACGGCGACCAACATAAAACCAATCGTGCGCCCTAAAAAAGGCGGCTGCCAGTCGGCGGAGTTGGCGGCCAGGCCGTTGGTACCCATGGCGATGCTCACTTCCATGATATAGCCGTCGTCTAATAGCTGCACGGCGTAGTCGAGACCGGGCACGGGATCGAAGTTCGGGGTGTAGCGGTAGCCTTCCGCGCTGCCTGGTCCCCACCACAGGGTGCCGGGTTTGCGCTCGGGCTCGGCGGTGATCCAGAAGTAGTGGTCGCCCTGCCAGAAGATACCCGAATCGTCTTCGTCGTGGTCGAGGTCGAAATAGGGGGCCAAGCCGTCGACCTGAAAAGCTCGGTAGGCCTCTTTTCCTTCGGTCTGGTGCACATCGTCATAAACTCGTGCGGCAAAATAAAAGAGACTGTCGGTCCAGGCGGAGACCAAGAGGATATCCATATCGGCGGCGTTGGAGAGGATGCCGTGGTGGAGGGGGCTGTGCGGTTGTTCGACGTTGAGCCGCAAGGTATCGGTCGCAGGCCAATCGCCGAGGTCGCCGTCTATTGCAATGGGTGTTAAGGCTTGTGCGGAGTAGAGGACGCGTTTGCCGGCTTTGTAGAGTTGCAAGGGACTGGCCGGTTCTTCGGCCAGGGCGGGCTGATGCATGCAAGTTAGCACTAGGACTAAAGCTACGACACCATACGGCAATGGACCCAGAATTCGCATGGGCTAGCTCCTCGGGTTTGGATAGCAGGCGATGTGCTGCAAAAGGACGGAGCAATAGTACGCAACTGGATTCTGCCGCGCCAAGTTAATAATGGCTGTCGGCCGGTTATGGGCTTTGTTGCGCCTATGCCCGGGTGAGGGCTTTGGCGAAAGCCATAAAATCGACGGTGTCGTCGCGGTTTATATCGTCCATATCGCCATGGCTGTCAGCCCCAAACCTCTTTGAGCCTCGGCAACAAGATTTCGGTATCTCGGTCGTGCACATGGCCTTGCCAGATGCGGTTTTCCTCCAGGGTCGAGCGGTCGTAGGAATCCTGGTTCAGTTGCGGTAAGTCCAAGGTGTGGAAGCGCGTCGTAAAGTAGCCGTCTTCGCTAAGAATGATTTCGCGGTATCCCAGCGGGAAGCCGATCAGGCAGGCGGTATCGACTATTAGATAGTCGCGGTACGGAGTAATGCGATTGATATGGCGGTGGCCGGTGAAGGCGGCGACGAGGCTTGGGTTGTCGGACAGGGTTCGTCGCAGTTTGTCGGCGCCTTCGACCACGCCTCGGTCCCGGTCAAAGTCGGTCAGGACCCAGGTGTGTAGGAAGAGCAATAGTGCGCAGCCGTCGGAGAGGGCTTCTTCGGCGGCTGAACGCAAGGCCTGATCGAGTGCATCGGTCCAGATACCGCCGCTTTGCTCGAGCACGTCGCAGTCGTGGAAGACATTGGCCAGGGCGAGTCTAAGGCGGGGAGCGGCGTCGACGATGGTCAGCGGCTCGGGGTAGGGGAAACGAGCGGCATAATCCTTGTAGGACCAGTTTTGCGCGTCGCAGTCGTGGTTGCCGGGGATTGAGTAGAAAGGCGCTTGGATCTGGTCAAAGGCTTTTGCGGCTTCGTCGAGCGAACGCAGGTAGGTTTCCGTCGGTAAATTAAACGAGCCGCCACCGCAGAGGAAATCGCCGCCGTGCACCACGAAGTCGAAGGCTTGGGTGTTTAGTGCCGGCGGGATCGCGTCGAGGACTTCTTGGCTGCGGGTGAGCATTTTGGGCGCGCCGAAGTCTTCGGGGGCATCCGGGTAGTGGTGGGTATCGGTGAGGAAGGCGAAGTGGACGGGCATGTAGTAGGCTCCTTTGCGAGGGGCTATAAAGATGGCGGGAAACAATAAAGGAGGCAACTGATGGCGAAAATACGCGGTGTTTTCTTTGACTTGTACGGGACTTTGTTGCGCTATGGCGCTATGGATTCGGCGTGGGCGGACTGGTTGCATTGCCCGGCCACATCCGCGCCAGACGAGCCAAAGACCTGTTTCTGCGGCGCGTTCTCCTTTGCGCAATGGTGTCTTGCGGTAGCGGCTCATCAGTTGGCCGCTATTGACGACGATCGCCGTATTGAACAGCGCATTGTTCTCAATTTCGTTCAGGCCGAAGACCAGCATCGTTCGGATGGGTGCGAGTCGCTCGAGGATGTAGGCAAATTCAGCGTCGCTCAAATCTAACGCGTGGCGGCGAGCATTCGCGTACTCTTTCGAGGACCGTGGTGCGAATGGCGGCGGTCTTGTCCCAGACTGTTCGGGGCAGAGGCGTTTTGCGGTCGCTCTTCATCAGCGCAAAATGACATTGTTGATATAGTGGTTGTCGATAAGCGTGAAAGGCGTTTGGCGGGCGACCTGTCGGGCGATAGTGAGTTGGCCAGTGCCGGCGACGCCGAGCAGTTAGAGGATGGTGTTTTTTATGGTTTAAACCTGGTTCGTATTATTGCGGCAACTGGTGTTGCAACTGGGTGCGCATAACGTTGGGCCCTGGATGGGCAGTGCGCGATTCCCGTGTCTTGACACTCGGTGCGATATTGCACAATGTCAATCACCACCGGTCATGCACACTAACAAAAAAGGAACGGAACATGGCGGACAACGCACTCGAACTCTCCAGCGGTTCCCCCGAAGAAGTCGGCATGTCGTCGAAGCAGTTAGAACGGGCCTCCGGTCTTTTGGCCTCGGCGGTAGAGGCTCAGCAAATCAGCGCGGCATCGCTAACGGTGGCCCGGCGCGGCAAGGTCGTATTTGCCGCAGGGCACGGGCGGGGGCGCCCCGACGAGGGGGAGGCGGTCGACGCGGATTCGATCTTTCTGCTGGCGTCGATCACCAAGCCCGTGACGGCCTGCGCGCTGATGATCCTGGTCGATCGGGGTTTGATCTCGCTCGACGATCCGGCCGTCGACTATTTGCCTGAGTATGTCGGCGGCGACCGGGGCAAAGTGTTGGTGCGGCACTTATTATCGCATATCTCCGGTATGCCCGATATGCTACCCGAGAATATTAGCCTGCGGCGGGCGCACCAGCCGGTGGGCGAATTCGTCAAGGGGGCACTGCAGACCCCGTTGCTCTATGAGCCGGCGACGGACTTTCGCTATCAGAGCAAGGGCATTTTACTGGTGGCGGAGATCGTCGAGCGGGTCAGCGGGATGCGGCTGCGCGATTTTGAGCGCGATGAGATTTTTGCGCCCTTGGGGATGCAGCGCAGCGCGTTGGGTTTGGGTGAGTTGGCAATTGAAGACACGGTGTGGTGCGGGACGACGATTGAAGAAGACGAGGAGACGAAGAGTTGGGGGTGGAACTCGCCGTATTGGCGCGATTTCGGCGCACCGTGGGGCGGCATGCACAGTACGGGGCGGGATCTGGCGGTTTTATTACAGACGATGCTCAATGGTGGGGTCTACGGAGACCAGCGGGTTTTCAGTCGGGCGGCGGTTGCGGCGATGACCAGGGACCAGAATGGTGCGCTGAATGCGCCCTGGGGTTTGGGCTGGGGGGTGTTCGGGGCAAAGGCGTGGGGGTATTGGGGGCAGTTGGTAACGCCGCGGGTTTTTGGCCATACCGGCGCGACGGGCACAGTGGCTTGGGCGGATCCGGGACGGGAGTTGAGTTGCGTGGTGTTAACGAATCAGATGGTTGCGGCGGGGAGTTTGCTTAGGCGGGTTTCTAATGGAGTTTCGGCAGCGGTGGAGGAAGCATGAGAGTGTCGGTGCGGGGGGCTGCGGAGCTGAGTACGCCCAGTTTGTAGTGGCCTCGCAGCGAAGTGATATACTCGGCCAAGTCCAGGTGCCAAATGGGCGGTCCCCAGAAATTGGCACTCCGTGGTCGCGTCTCCTCCTCCGACCGCTTTAACTCAGCGCCGATATCGCTCCACATCGAGAGAAGGGTGTCTCTCTGATGACCAGTTTTTCGCGAACGGGTGGTAGAAGACGATGCGGGTCAGCTCTTGCGCGGTCAGCGAAGAGGCGACGCTCCCATGGGGCGCGGGAGGTCACCTCTTTGCTGATCAGCACGCCGCCGATATTCCCTGATGCCCTTGATCATGGCGTTCGGCCGTGTGTTCGCTCAGCCGTGTTTTGCCTTGTACTCGGCGCGGATGCGTTGGGCCTGCTGCGGCGGTAGCGGGAAGATCCAGCCGCGGTTTTGGATGATCGCCTTGGCGAGTTCGGGCGGAATGGCGACGATCAGTTCGGGTTCGATGGAGAAGCGGCCGGTGAAACCACCGATGGCGCTGCGCGCGTGTACGCCGGCGTAGCTTTGGTCCTCGCCGTGTTGTGCGAAGGCGCCAACTCCGCCGCCGAAGACCGACTGCCAGCGGCTGGAAAAACCGTTCATCACGGCCGGCGCATTATCGAAGGCGACATCGGTCGAGACCACCATGCCTAGGCCTTTGACGGTGTAGAGCATATCGTTGAG
>DQLG01000199.1 GCA_015660315.1 Candidatus Latescibacterota bacterium | reverse complement strand
GCGAAAGCCACGCCCCGTCGTGTCCAAGCAGCCAGATCTTCGTCAGCATCTATCCCCGCAGCCGAAACCATCACCATACCCCGCATTGGCCGGCCGGTAAAATCCAGCTCGCGGCAATGCTTTTGCGCCAGCGCATCTTCATAGGCGTCGGGACCGACCCGCACCATCAACTCATCCTCGACGATGCCAAAGGCCATATTGCCGTTGAGCATAATCGCCACCCCGCCGAACATCTTCTTTTCGACCCACTCCGCGCCCGTATCCGACACCTCGCGAACCCGCTGCAAAAGCCCTTCGTCATAAGCCACAGTTATACACTCCTTGGTGCTTGTTGGAATAAATACCTTTATTTATTATAACTTCGATCGGCTGTACATGTGTTCAGGTATCAGAAAAGACTACAATGACTCTCAGCCCCACCGATGCCCTCGATCTCGCCCGCGACCTCGCCACACAATTCGCCACTCGTGCCGACGAGGCCGACCGACTCGGCAAACTGCCCGCCGAAGATATCCACGCCCTGCGCTCATCCGGCTATCCCGCACTTAGCGTCCCGCGCGAATATGGCGGATCCGACCTGCCATTGCGCACCTGCGTCGAAGCCCAACTCGAACTAGCCCAGGGCAGCGGCTCTACCGCTCTAGTCGCCGCGATGCAAATGCAGATTTTTGGCAACGCTCGGCTGAATCGACCCTGGTCGGAGGATCTCTACGAACGGCTCTGCCGCATCGTCGTCGAAGAGGGCGCGCTCTTCAACTCGGTCGCCTCCGAACCCGAGATCGGTAGCCCCTCGCGCGGACAATTCTTCGCCACCACGGCCACCAAAAATGACGACGGCTACTGCATCAATGGCCGCAAGACCTGGTCTACCGGCGGCCGGCACCTGACACATCTACTGGTCGGCGCGACACTCGACGACAAACCGGTGAGCCTTTTGGTCGAAGCCGACCGCTCGGGCATCAAATGGGTCGAGACATGGGGCGACGGACTCTCCATGCGCGCCGCTGACAACCACGATGTCTACTTTTGCGATACGCAGGTCCCGGCACAAAACCTGCTCGGGCAGCGCCCTTCCCCGCACAAAAAATCCCAACCCTGGGCGCCGATGATCTTCGCCTCAGTCTATCTCGGCATCGGCCTAGCCGCGCGCGACGCCGTCGTGCGCTACGCGCTCGAACGCGTGCCCAAAGCCCTGGGCAAAGCCATCGCCACGCTGCCCAAGATCCAACGGCTGATCGGCGAAGTAGACATCGCGCTAATGACCGCCAAAGCACTGCTACTGGAAGTCGCCGAAGAAGAGCACGCCTCCTTGGCCCGGCTCGCCGCCGCCAAGCAACACGCCGTCGACGTCGCCAACGAGGTCACCGACAAGGCCATCCGCATCGCTGGGGCCGCCGGCGTCTCGCGTGCCCTGACTTTGGGGCGCTACTTGCGCGACGCGCGCGCCGGCCACATGCATCCGCCCAATGGCGACGCCGCGCTCGAAGCGGTGGGCAAAGGCGCGATCGCAGAAATCGAGCAAGAGGGGTAGAGCCGAAAGTGCGAACGTCCGCACTTTTAGCGCGAAACACCCCAGACGAGCTGCCAATACCGATACTAAAGCCATCGACGATCAAAGCCAATGCCTGAACCAGATACAAGCCGCGCGAAGGTAGTACTGGTCGACTACCAACCCAACAACCTCGACTTATTGAACCGGATCCTGGAGCCGGAAGGCTGCAATATCTGGTCGCGCTCGATGGTCGACAGGCACTCGAGCTGACCCGCACTCGATCACAGCGGCATGGTCATGGGTTTTGAACGCGATGAGCGGTTGGTAGATACGCCCAGGGATCGCATCTACCTGGCCAACTACAACAATTGATAGCTATGGACGACAACTCATTTGCAAGCACACCAAGACGCGACCTGCTACTCTGCTGGCTGGCGCTAGCCGCCTACGCCCTCGTCGTCCTGCGTAGCGCCTGGCTCACCGAAGACGCGTATATCACCTTCCGCACCGTCGACCATTTCATCAACGGTCTTGGCTTGCGCTGGAATATCGCCGAGCGCGTGCAGACCTATACCAACCCATTGTGGATGTTCTTTGTCGCGTTCGGCTATCTGCTAACCGGCGAGATTTTCTATACGGCCATTGCGCTGTCGGTCGCCACTTCACTGCTCGCCGTCTTCTTTTTCATCCGCCACCTCGCCGCCTCACTGCCCGCGGCGCTTTTGGGCACGGCTCTTTTATGCAGCTCAAAGGGTTTTATCGACTACTCGACCTCCGGGCTCGAAAACCCGCTGAGCCATTTGCTTTTAGCCACCTTCGCCTGGATGTACTTGCGCCGCCCAGACCTGGCAGCCAAACTGTGGCCGCTGTCTCTGCTCGCCGCATTAGCCGCCTGCAACCGCATGTGCTCTATGCCTTTTGGCCCCGGCGCAACCTGCGTGCAGCTATAGCCCTGCTGACCGGTTTCGCCCCGCTGGTGTTATGGATCGGCTTCTCGCTCGTCTACTATGGTTTCCCCTTCCCCAACACCGCCTACTTCAAACTCGGTGGAGGCATTCCCGCCGCCGAACTCGCGCAACACGGCCTGTTCTACCTGTACGACTCCTTGAGCAACGACCCACTAGCCCTCATAACCATCACCGCCTCCGCCTTTTTAATCGGTCGACGACGCCAATCGCGTTCGGGCGCGCTCGGACTCGGCGCAATACTCTATCTGCTCTATGTGATCAAGATCGGCGGCGACTTCTACAGCGGCCGCTTTATCAGCCTGCCGCTCTTCACCGCTGTCATCGCCGCGGCGGCACTGCAGGCACCGGCCTTGCGATATTGGCCCGCGATCCTCCTATCGATAGTAGCGGTCGGCGCCGCGATCAAGACCCGATCGTCCACTATGGTTTGGGTCTGGTTGAAATGGAAATGGGGCACGCCGAGGCGGCGATCCGCGCCTTGCACAGGGTCATCGATCTGGCGGGAGATACGATCGACAGTCCCCCCTATACCGAGGTAGGCATCGCCCTCTTCTCGCGGGGCGATACATCGGGGTCGAGCCGAGCCTACGCCCTAAGCCTCGCCAAAGATCCCAACGACCTGCCAGCCCTTATTAATCTGGGATGGAACCACTACTCGGAAGGCAGGCTAGACAGCGGCGGAAGATATGATGGGCTCGGACCAGCAAGCGCGAAATCTAACTCGCGCCGCCCAATGGGGATCACGCGTTGGCGGATGTACGCGGCGGTTCCGCAAGCACCGACTCCGTCGCCGATTTCGGGACCATCTATTGCCTCGATGTAAAACTCGGGCATGTTCGGCACCGAACCGCGCTACAACCGATTGCCCTTTCAGAGCAGGATGGTGACGCGCAAATCGGGATAAACCACTTCAATGCCGATCGTTCTCACGTCGAACACCGACGCGAGCGAGGTGCTGGTTGCCAAAAGTCCAATGCCTCGTTGCGCCGCTGGTGTTCATCTTGCGAGCGCTGGCGCTCCGCGATTTCGCGTTCGAGCTTTCTTACCTATAAATGCCGTTTCGATCGCAAACTCAATAATGCGCGGATCCTACCCCTGAGAAAGCATCACGCCGGCTCGAGATCCCCGAACGCCACCGTCATCGGCAGACTGCCGAATACGACGACGGCCTTGTCCGCACGCTCATCAACCTCGTCGAGCACACCGACCTTACCCAACGAGCTTACACGGACCCGATCGCCGGGCTCAAACGCGCGATGCAACTTGGGTTCAGGCGCGCGCTCAAGCTCACCATCGATCACCGTCTCCATTGCCGCCAGGCTCTGCATGAGCGCTCGCTTGGAAGGCTGCTGCTCTATCAGATCCGCGATCTCCTGTCTAAACTCGCGCAGTACCGCATAAGCTGCCTGGCCATTTTCAGATTTGAGTAATTCGTTCTGGGCAATGACCTCCCGCTGCTTATCCCTCGTCTCATCTGCCTCGCGCCCGACTTGCTCGCGCAAGCGTTGCGCCTCCTCCCGGTCCTTAAGCGTCTGCGCTCTGGCGCCTTGCAACTCGTCGAGCAAGGTAGTTGCACCGTCCCCGTCCGGGTTGTCCTCCGCCCGATCTATCACCTCGCCGGGCAAGCCCAACCTGCGCGCCAACGCCAGCGCATTGCTCGAACCAGGCGTGCCGATCAACACCCTATGCGTCGGTTTGAGGCTTTCCATATCGAATTCGATCGAGGCGTTCTCCATGCCTTTGACCGAAAAACCCAGCGTCTTCAGCTGGCTGATATGGGTCGTAATCGCGGTGCGCGTCCCCCGCTGGTGCAAATACTGTAAAATCGCCCGCGCCAACGCCGCGCCCTCCGCCGGATCGGTACCACCGCCCAACTCGTCGAGCAACACCAAACTCCGCGCACCCGCCGCCTCGAGAATCCGGCCAATCTGTATCAGGTGGCTGGAAAAAGTGCTCAAACTCTGTTCGATGCTCTGCTCGTCGCCGATATCGGCCCACACCCCATCAAACACCGCTAGCTTCGCCTCGGTCGCCGGCACATGCATGCCCGCTTGTGCCATCAGCGTCAACAATCCGATCGTCTTCAGCGTGATGGTCTTGCCGCCGGTATTGGGACCCGTAATAATCAAGGTGTGGAAGTCTTCACCGAGTCTCACGTCGATCGGCACCACTTCTTCCAGCCCGTCGCGGTGCATCAGGTCGAGCAGAAGTGGATGACGTGCCTCTTTGAGCCGAATTTGCCCATCGGCATTGAGTCGCGGCGCCTCCATCGCAAAAACCCGGCTCATACGCACCTTGGCAAAGGTCATATCGACATGTGCCATTATATCTAGGGTTTGCCGCAATGCCTGCAATTGCTCGGCAATTTGCGCGGTCAGTTCGCGCAATATGCGCAACTGCTCGGTCTGCTCCCCACCGACCGCCCACTCCAATTCGTCGCCCATGCCACGGATACCCTCCGGCTCGACAAAAATCGTATTGCCCGTATCCGAACGCCCGCGCTGCCGCCCCGCGACTTTCGCGGCGTGCTGCGCCTGGATCGCCAACGTCGGTCGGCCGTCGCTTTCGCGTATCCCCGTATCCTGTAAATAGGCCGACAGCGCCGATGAACGCATCAAGGTCGTCAGCTTGCCGCGGATCCGCCCGCGCAAGGTTTGGATCTCATTGCGCAGCGACTTCAGCCTGGGGCTGGCACTCGAGCGCATCGCACCGCCTTGGTTAAAGGTCTGCTCGATGCGCTGCTCCAACTGCGGAAACACCGATATGCCCTCGACAAAACGCAGCAAATGCGGATAGGCTCCACCTTTTTCGGCCTCGGCGAGATAAGTCTGCACATTGCGCGCCGCCCTCAGCGTATCGCCCACCGAGAGGATATCATCGATCGGCAGCACATCAGCCCCCTTTTCCAGCTTGTCTAAAATAAATGACAGATCGTGCAGACCACCGATGGGCAAATCCTGCTCGGGCATCAGCAATAGCTTGAGCTCGGTCGTCTCGGCCTGCAACCGGATGATCTGTTCGATATCGGCAAGCGGCGCAAGCCGGCGAACGGCCGCCTGCCCCAAACTCGAGGTGGCAAAACCGGCTAACAGGTCAATGACCTTGGGGTATTCCAGCACTTCAAGCGCGTGTTCGTTTACCATTGCACTTCCTTTGGGCTAGTAAGATCTCTACAAAACACCCGCGCTCTTATAATAATGTCAATCGCAATTGACCATAACACGCCACGCCAATGGTCATCATTTACAATTAACTGACTGATGTAGGCCATAATTGTCACTGACTAGTGACGGCGCGACGGCTACCCAATTGAGGGCGATGACAAGAAGGCGAACTGCAGCGGTTGAACAACCTTTACTCTACTGCGAACTGAAACCACTATGGATAAAGAACAGAGCAATGAAAACGCCTTGGCTGAAAACGCGACCTGCTGCTTGGCACGATCAGCACCCTACCCCCGGCACCTTTGCCATAACACCGGCCAGCATTATCTCAATTCAGGCTATCGGCCAGCATCAATACCTGTTGCGCGGGATCGGCAGCGATTGGGGCAGCGGCGTGGGTGGTCTTGCCATCGCCACCGCCAAGATTCCTGCTGTTAAGCAACTCCTGGGGATGGAGATCTCCGAGGCCAACGTGGACACCACCTTAGCGAACGCCCGGCTGAACAAGGTAGAAGGTAAAAGTTATACACGCGAATTCGTATCAGTCCTTTACAAATGACGGGCGGACAATACTCGAAGACTGCAAAGGACAGGTGAATTTTATCTTGGCCAAGCCATCTTCGAGCAAAGAGCAGGACGGTCTTGAGTTTTGCAGAATCGTGATGCGGTTTTGCTCCCGGTCGCTCCAGGCTAGGGATCACAACGATTCGGCGCAAAATACCCACCGGGCGCCTACTTCTGCCGGCTCAGCCCGTGTTATCCTGCGGCAGCGCTGGAAACGCTCTTGCCGCACCTGGCCTGAGCGGACGACAAGCTCGTTTTATTTGCCCCGTCGCAACACCATTCCGACGGGGTCTATTTTTGTCGACTGCTTGACACGGCAACACCGCCTTCTTAATAGATGAATAATCTCAATTACAAGGAACCTGCCATGGCCAAGCATCTCAGCGAGGGCAAACTCAAAGACGGCAAAAGACACGGCAAGTGGATTATCTACTACGCCAACGGCAACAAACGCCAGGAGGGGAAATACGCGGAAGGGCACAAGGAGAGGCAGTGGACCAGCTATTACAAAGACGGTCGCAAAGAAACCGTCAGCCATTACGAGAACGACGTCTACACCGGCAAAATCACCTACCATTGGCCCGACGGCAAAAAGCAGCAGACCGGGCAGTTTAACAAATACGTGGGCAAATGGTCCGACGGCAAGAAGACCGGCCCCTGGACATATTACGCCGAAGACGGCCAAACCGTCTGGCGCGTCATCATCTATAAAAACGGCAGCCGCACCAAAGACGACGAACTCCCGCTAGGCTCTTGCCCCAAATGCGATATGACCGTCGAATCGGAAACGTGGGAAGCCTGCCCCAAGTGCGGCGCCGATCTGATAGAATATTTGGCTTAGGAGCCAAATCCAGCACCGACCGAATCGAATTGAGGGCCGAAGCCAACAGCCAGGTCGCAGTCTGTGGCGTTCGCTATAATCATTGCCCGCCCGCGTCGCATAGGCTACATTTACCGGCGCTAAGGAGCATGTAATGAGCGAAACCAACGAACAACAGCTCCTCCAATACCGCCTATCTCTGCGAACGCTGTCAGGCGCAATTCCTCGGTCAGGGCAGCTATGTGGCCGCTACTGCAACAACTACGGCACCCTGTTGAGCACGGTCTCGAAACAGGTCAATACACCCGAGACCGGCGGCGCGAATCCGCAACGCTCAAAGACAACCCTGTGGTCATGCTGACCAGCCAAAAGAGCATGAACACCATTCGCGAGGCGATGACGAAGGGCACACTCGACTATATCCTCAAAGACATGGCCAACCCCTCCGAATTCAAAAATCGACTAAAAAAGCACCTATAGGCGTCGATCCGGACGTCATGCTGCCGATCCTCAAGCACCGCCGCGAAATACTGGCCCATCTCACGACGGGCAATCGTCTAGTGCTCACCGCGCCGACCGGCTCCGGCAAGACCACCCAGATCCCCCAGATCCTCCACCGCGAACGCAACGCCCGTATCGCCGTGCTGCAACCCCGGCGTTTGGCGACCCGGCTGGTGGCCCAACGCGTCGCACAAGAGATGGGAGCCGAACTCGGCGGTCTCGTCGGCTACCAGACCCGCCACGACAGCAAGGTCTCCGCCAAGACCCGCATCCGTTTCCTCACGGAGGGGCTGTTTTTGCGACTGCTGCAATCCGACCCGAAACTCGACGAATTCGATATCGTAGTGCTCGACGAATTTCACGAGCGCAGCGTGGACGCCGACGTGACCTTGGGGCTTATCCGCCGCCTGCAAGAGACAAGCCGTCCCGACCTCTTGTTCGTTGTGATGTCGGCAACCCTTGATTCCGAACGGCTCGCCACCTATCTCCAGTGCCCCACTGTCACCGCTATCGGCCGCCTACACCCGGTCGATATTCGCTATCGGCCCGCCAGCGCCGAGCAACCGCCCTGGGACCAGGCCTGCGACGCGCTCTACGACCTGCTGAACAAAGGCCTCGACGGCGACGTGCTGGTCTTTATGCCCGGCGCGTACGAAATTCGCCGGACGATTGCCGCCGCGCAAGAACGGCTCGCCCGCTTGGCGGAGCCGCTGGACTTTCGCCCGCTCTACGGATCGCTTCCCCCCCGCGAGCAGGACGCGGCCATCGCCGCCGGCCCCCGACGCAAAATCGTCGTCGCCACCAATGTCGCCGAAACCTCCATCACCATAGAGGGCATTCGCCACGTCATCGACTCAGGGCTCGCCAGGGTCCACCGTCACGACCCCCGGCGCGGCATCGACGCGCTATTGATGGAGTCGATCAGCCAAGCCTCCACCGAGCAACGCGCAGGACGGGCGGGGCGGACCGCCCCGGGTACCTGCACCCGGCTGTGGTCTAGCCAAGAGCAGCAAGCCCGCCCCGAGCGCAACGCACCCGAAATACAACGGGTCGACCTGGCCGACGCCGCGCTACAGCTTTTATCGATGGGGATAGAGACGCTCGACGACTTCCCCTGGCTCGACGCGCCCGATACCCAAGCCAACGAACGCGCCACAACCCTGCTCACAAATCTCAGCGCCCTC
>DQLG01000049.1 GCA_015660315.1 Candidatus Latescibacterota bacterium | reverse complement strand
TGCAAACTCTCGCGAGTCCAGGATCCGATATATAGAAAGCTCGGCAACCACGCTGACCAAAAAATCCAGTCCGCAGGCTCTCGCCGGCAAAGAGACCACAGTAGTCCCCCCACCATCAAGCTTCCAAGCAGCCATTCCGCTTCCACCAACGAGCGCACAATCCACCACCAGGGTTGCTTCTCGCCCAAAGCAAAATCGAGACTCGAAAACTGATAGCTGGCCACTGCCCAGTATTTATCATGGGCAAAAAATATATAGGGCGAGCCGGCAAAAAGGGTTAGGAATGCGAGGGCGATCGCCAACCATAACTTCGGTGCAAAGCAAATCGCAAGGCGCATATCATGGCGATAGCGCACCCCATGCGCCATCGGAATGGCTAAAGCCACTAGAGACCCATTAAATTTGCTCGCGACCACCAATCCGGCTGCAACCCCCGCCAGCGCATAATCCCGCCAGCGCCCCTCCTTATATAGCTGCCAGGAAAAGAAAAAACACAATGCCGCGCAAAAGGCCATCATACTATCGGGCAGGGCTTGGTGCGCCTGTGTGACGGGGACCATCGCGACCGCAACAAATACCGCGCTGACCCAGGCCACTTGCGTATTGTACGCCCTGCGGCCTAGTCCATAGGTCACCAGTGGGACCATTGCGCTAAAAACCGCGCTTATCGCCCGCCCGACTAAGGCGGAACGCGCCGGATCGAGATAGGATACGAGAGTCAGAGTCTCAGCAACAGCATCTAACTTGGCCCCCCACCCCCAAACATGGGCAAACCACAAGCCCACAGCGACCGTATACGAATAGAGCGCAGGATAGGTGAATTCGGTCGGCAGTAACGTCCAGGCGCGAAAATAATTCCACACACTGGCAGCCACGCCGATTTCGTCGACGTGGCCATAGAAGTCTGGATAACCCTGCTCAATCCCCCAAAGCCGCATGAGCAATGCGACAACAAAGAGCCCACCAAGGCCAGCGCGCCGCATTAATCGCCCTCGTGATAACGCGCATAACGGAAAATGGTCCAGAGGATTTTATGGCCCGCGCGCAAGGTGCCGCTCAGAGTCCCCGTTATCTTCGAAGTGCCGATCCGACGGCGGTAGCGCACGGGAATCTCAGTCGAGCGCAATCCCAACCTGGCGGCTTTGACTTGCATCTCGACGGTCCAACCAAAGTCGCGGTCCTGCATCGACAATCGTTTCAGCGCATCATAGCGCAATGCCCGAAACGGCCCGAGGTCGGTGAAGGAGACACCAAAGAGCAGGCGAATCAATCCGGTCGACAGCCAATTACCGAAGCGCGCCTGGGGCAGCAGCGCGCCCGGTTCCCGTTTGCCAGTGGTACGCGAGCCGATAACCATATCAGCTTCAGCGGCGATAATTGGCTGTACCAAGGCCGTCAATTCTTCGGGATAATCGCTATAGTCACCATCCAAGAAGACCACGATATCGGGATGTTGTAGTTGAGCAATACCGGTGAGGCAAGCTTGGCCATAACCACGGCGCGGCTCTTCTACGACAAGAGTTCCCAAACTGCGAGCGACCTCGGCGGTGCGATCACGCGAGCCATTGTCGACGACAATAACTTGCTGAACCGTTGCCGGGATATCCCGAAGAACGTTGGCTATGGCTTCTTCTTCATCTAGGGCTGGGATGATTACGGAGATGAAAGGAGGCGAATCCATCTGCAATTCAGATTGCCGATTGAAAAAAAAGACTTAGAGGTTGTTCTCCAACCAGAGGAAAAGCAGGTCCAAGGCTTCTGGCACATTGTTGAGTAACTCAAAGCCATGATCGGCCGAATTCTGGAAAACGCGAAGACCTTTCGGCTCGGCGGTTAGCGACTCGAGATTGCGAGCGAAATCGGCATAACTAAGCGTGATTTCCAGACCCTGCAATTGATCCTGGTCTCCGACCATATAGAGCATCGACTGCGGGTCAAAGGGCTTGATACCGTCACCGACAACCAGGGGAGCCAACGAAGAAGTCTCCCAAAGCCCGGGAGAGAGAGAAATTCCGGTTTTTATCTGCTCGGGGAAAACCCCCAAACTCACATAGGCGACATTACCTCCCGAACCACTTCCCACGACCGCGATTCGGTTGGCATCAACCCCGTCCTGGCTCTGTAGCCAAGTCAATGCGGCATGGACATCGAGAAAGCTATTTTCCAGGTCGACCAACTGCAGCACCTGTCGATCCTCGGGCAAGGGCGTATTGCCATGGCCTCGCAGATCGATAGCCAAAACCGCGTAATCGTGCTCGAGCAATTCAACAAAGGCGCCCGTACCGCTGAGCCAATCGTTCTTGTCGCCTCCTAGATCGTGCAGCAGAATCACCACTGGCAAATCCCGGCTTCCACTGCGCACACCAAATAGCGCACTGACTTGCACGCCATCATTGGAGGCAAAATTGACTTGTGTTATGGGATAGACCCGACCAGGTCCTTGGGAAACTTCGGGGCCAGTGATCTTTAGAGCATTGTCGTTATCGCTGCAGCCGACAACTCCGACCATCAATATTAGCGCCACTGCAAACTTGCGGATTAAATCGCCCATAGAGCACTGCTCCTCGCCATAATCGCGCGTCCCACCTAGGCAAATACCCGCGGTGGGAATACTGCGTTTGCAACGCGCCTAAATATCGTAAGTGGTTGAACTCAAATAAACAATCACACCTATCAACTGTCAACCAACCCATCTTGACTCCAGTATTCTTTTGCTCTATATCTTCGCTATGATCCGCGTCGAAAAACTCAGCTTCAGCTACCCCGACACCCCACCCGCCCTGCACTCGAT
>DQLG01000310.1 GCA_015660315.1 Candidatus Latescibacterota bacterium | reverse complement strand
GCATTGAGCGATTGCCTCCGGATCGACGATATAAAGCAAACAGGCGTCCTGCAACTTAGCCGTCAAAAAAGCCTGTAACATCCCGGTGCTGTCGCCAGGGGCGCCACCACCGGGATTGTCGTTGCGATCGGCGAAGACCACGGGAAATAAGCCAGCCGCTTCGACCTCTGGCAGCAAATCCCCGGTCCGCGGCATAGCCAACTGCCAATCAGCCCTACGCTCGAAGAGCCAGGCGCCCAATTCGTCGGCTGCGTCCTGCGCCAGCGCGCGGTCACCGTCTGCGACAACATACACCGATGCGCCCATATCAGGTATATCGGCCAATGGAAAACAAGTCGCGATCGAAGCACAGATGATACCCGGGCGCGCTTCAATTCGGTGCAAGTATTCGATCGCCTCGCGCATCGGCAAATGGGCCGTAACCTGGTTCATCCCCCAGACCATTGGGATACGGCAAAGCGCCATTTCGGGCCGCAATCCCTCCTGTAGGATCAGATAGAGCACATCGGCGCACTCCCGCCCGCGTGCGGCCATATCGACTTCAGGGTAGGTCTCGCGGCCAATCAATACATCGGCCAGGGCGACCATGCGATAGGAAATATTGGAGTGTATATCGAGTTGCACGACAATCGGCACCTTCGGGCCGACCAGTCGGCGCACCGCTTCGAGGATATGCCCTTCCCCATCGTCTACGCCCTCGGCGACCATCGCCCCGTGTAATTCGAGCAAGATGCCGTCAATCGCTCCTGCTGATTGTATGCCCGCGAGCAATTCGGCCAAAATTTCATCGAAAAGCAACTTCGGCGTGGGGCCGCTGGGATGCGGCTCCGCCAAGATTGTCGGGATCAACTCGAAACCGTGCGCATCGGCGCCGGCAATAAAACCGCCGATCGGGGTATTGCTGTCGCGGAAAGTCTCGAGGATTTGCGGGCCCCGCAACAGACCAAAACGTTCTTCATAGCTTTCGCGCGTCGTCGGCACGGGAGTAAAAGTGCTCGTCTCGTGACTTATGGCTCCAATAATGATTCGCATAACACGTTCCTTAACCGAACTCAGTCGAGTAGCCCCCAAAGCTGCTGACGTTCACCAGCCCAATGTTGCCATTGATCGGCGTAAATATGCTTGACGGCCTCGCTATCTCGCCGCCTGCCGCCTGCCGGGAAGTAATTCCATGCCATTGCCCGGCGCGGGCCAATGGCGGTCTTTACACCCGTTGCATGCCAGGCGCTCGGTGTCCACACCAACGTCCAGCGCGGATGCAAATGCACTGCGACCTCGTGTGGATGCACGACAAAAAACTCATCCGGCTCCTCTTCGTGCTTGCCCGTCGCCCACTCGAGATGCCGCAATTCCTCAGCCATCTCCGCCCGGGCCCGCAAATGACTGCCGGGCAAAACACGCAACGGTCCGTTATCCGGTCCATGGAAATCCAATGCAGTGCGCAAAGAAACCTGTTTGACTTCAGGTCCGCCATCAGCGTGCCAATGGACCTGGTGGCGGCTTTTACCTGCCGAAACGGTCTGCCCCGCGTCACCGAGACCGCAGGCGCCCACATGTATCTCGTCACAATGCAACAACCGCCGGGCCATCGCGAGCAATTCGGGCTGTTCGACCAACTGCAGGAGCATTTCACCCATCAGCAAAAATTGGCAAGCGCCACGATTATACCCCTCGGGAAAGTCACTATCGACCCACAGCGGTTCGATCTCGCGCTGGCGTCTCTTTAGCGCTGAGATCTGCGCGCCGCCAAAGGGGGTCTCCAACAAGAAAAAACCCTGGCGGTGAAAATGCTCGACCTGTTCGTCGTTGATCATCAGGCCGTTTCCACCGTCATTTCTCGCAACTTATCCTCATCGATCTCAACACCCAGGCCAGGGCCTTCAAAGGGATACAGATAACTGCCTTCCGCCCGCACCCTGTCGACGGCCGGCGAACTCGTATACAATACCGGCCCCATCGGATCGCAGGGTAGATTGGTATTGGGCATAGTGATGCCGACGCTGACCTGTGCCGAGACGCCCAGCGTCGATTCCTGATCGGTGCCTATTAAACAGCGGAAACCAGCGGCTTCGGCTAGGGCGAAAATACGGCGGATATGCGTCGGACCGCCGGCAACACAGGCGACATTGAATGCCGTGCAGGCTCGTTTGTCGATGGCTTCGTAGCCCTGTTCAAGGCTGTGGATATGCCATGTCACCGGCAAGTCTACGCGCCGCACGAATTCGGCCGACACCCGCATATCGCGCGAGGGCTGCTCAAAATGATATGGATCGTGGTGGCGAATAACATCCGCATAGCGCACAACCGTCTCCCAATCGGTGAAACGGCCCGAAAAATCTAGCGACTTGAGTTTGAGCTTATCGCCGTAGCGGGATTTCATCTCGCGCAAAAAACGATCATCGAGCGCGCTGTCCCCGGATACATAATAGCGAAAGAGATGGTGGCCCAGATCGGTCAAGCGCTTTAGATAAGTCGCCGCCTGTTCGAAGTCGTCGCGGACCTGCCAACCGAATATCGGATAACAGCAATAGAGCCGCTCGCGCACCTTGCCGCCGAGCAACTGATAAGCCGGTACACCCTGGGCTTTGCCATTGAGATCATAGAGCGCCAGATCGATCGCCGAGGCGAGATGCATATCGCTTACCGTGCTGTCAAAGTGGCGCGCCCGCAGCATCTCGTTTATTTCCGTAATCGCTCTGGCGTCTTTGCCAAGTAGCAATTGATTGTATTGCTGGGCAATTGACGCCAGATCCTCAGCACGACTATCCGATGCCTCGCCCCACCCCACCGGACCGTCGTCGACGTGAACCTTGACTAGCACGTGCCCCGATATATGCCCGTAAAACCTCGGGGTCTCGATCTGTATGGTTTCGACCTTGGTAATTTTCACGATGCTCTCCTTTGCTCCGCCAACTCGGCCAATGCGGTTATTAGCTGGTCGATCTCACTCGTGTGTAAGAAAAAAGCCATACTGCCGCGCAACCCTTCGCGCCCATGCGGCATCGCCTTAATAATCATATTCTGTTCTTCCCTGAGTACCCGACTCAATTCCTCTCCCCCCCACCCCTCAAGACCAAAACTAACCAGCGCCGCCGAACATTCCGTCGATTTCGGCGTATACAGCTCTGCTCCAGCGATATGCAGTATACCCTGTTTTAACTGGTCCGCCAACGCCGTCGTGCGCGCCCATATCGCTTGCTGGCCTATTTCCCGCAGATACTCCACGGCAAAAGCCCAGGCATGCACTAATGGCCAGGACCATGGCCCGTACTGAAAGCGCTCAGCCGTCTCGTGCAACTCATATGTATCTTGCACAAAATCCAACCGCGCCTCCGCCCTTCCTCCCGCATAATGCACCCTCAGCGCTTCGAGTTTTTCCCGGCGCACATATAGCAAACCCGCGGCATAAGGCGAATACATCCACTTATAGGAAAGCAAGCCAGCGAAGTCGCAACCGAGATCGCGCAGGTTCATTTCGTAAAGCCCTGCCGAATGCGCCATATCCAAAAAGCTCAGCACGCCTCGCTCGCTGGCCGCCCGGCATATTTTTTCGACCGGCAAACGAAAGCCCAAATCCGTCGTCACATGGCTTAAAGCAAGTAATTTAGTCCGCGCCCCCAAGCGCTCTTCCACGGCCGCGACCTGTTGATCGGCATCGTCTAATAGCGGAACCTTGACGACCTTAACCCCATGCAGATCCCGCAATTGCAAGGCCGGCAACAACAACGCCGCTTCCTCATCCTCACTGATCAGGATTTCGTCGCCCTCTTGCCATTCAATGCCGCGGATCACTGTCTGGAATCCCTCGCTGACCCCCCGCATCAGCGCCAATTCAGCGGCCTCAACACCAAAGAAACTCGCCAATTTATCCATCGTCCTTTGCCGCCGCGGATACTCCTCATCTGGGTAGACAATATGCAAAGGACCCCGACGGAGGATTTCCTCCATGCGCCTTATATGTTCAGCCGCCACCGGTGCCGGTGTAAGACTCACCCCGCCATTCTGAAACCAGGTATATTGCTGCAAGGCGGGAAAGTCTCGGCGAATCTTTTCGATATCCATAATTGCTCAGATCGTTTTATCGGATAGAATCGCAGATGCGCGAATCCCACGCGCCCGCCTACAAGCGGTTTTACACGGCAAAGCACCGACCTTATTGTTCACGCGCCCGCCCTCGGCGCCTCGATAGCCTGCCGGTCGCCAAACGACAGATCACACGCGCTCGTATCACAAGGCACAGCCCCCAACAGATGCCGGTATTTTGCAATCACCGCATAACCGACGCGAAAGACGCTCTGTAAAACCGGGACCCGATACAACCACGCGACCCAATGAAAAGGCGGCATTCTGCGATAGATCTGATATACGGCATCGGCCCCCACATAAATGTGATCGGTATCGGCAATCAAGCGCATGCCGGTATTGAAATCCGAACTCGCCAAAAACGGATATTTTTCTTCGAGCCCTGGAGCCTGACGCGGCACATAGGCGAATTGCCGCCGTTGATCTAATTTTTGGATCCGCCGCACGCTCCAAAGACAAAAGCGACATTCACCGTCGTATACTACAACAGATTGCATATATTTTCTTTCTTTAGGCGCGACCGCAATAATCAACCGCCGCCAACACATATACCTGCGCCGCCTGTTGCAAGCGCTCAATGTCCACCCATTCCAAATCTGCGTGCGCCGTCTCATTTGAGGGCCCATAATAAAAAGTCGCCACGCCCGAGCCATGCACGTATAAATTGGCATCGCCAACTATCCGCAGGCCCACAAACTCGGCATCTTCGCCAACCACCACTCCATGCGCTCGCCGCACGGCCTGCACCGCCCCATCTTCCGCAGACGTCTCGAAGGGCTCGCGCTGATGTTCCATCTCGACCGACAACGCAAGATTCCCCGCCGTGGCGATGGGCTCAAGCAATGCTTGTAGTTCGGCCAATACCTGCTCGGCATTCCGGCCAGGCAACCAACGCCTAGTCCCGGTCAAGGTGCAGGAAAGTGGTGTGCGATTAAAATAATCCCCGCCGGAGACCATCCCCAAATCGATGCGCTCGGCCCCTGCTAGCGGGTGCAAACTCCCGCCATCGAGTTCTATTTGCAACTGGTGAATCCGTTGGATTAGTTCACCCACATAGCGCAGCAGATTGTCCGCGAAGGGCACATACTGGGTATGTTTGCCGCCCTCAGAGGATTCCAGAACAATGGTGAATACCATCGACCCCATACTCATCACCCACAACGCGTCTCGCCCTTCGACGATCAAAATCCGGTCGGCGCTGACCCGCTGGTTGTTCAGATCAGCGATCAAAGCCCTCGGTCCGTCTTTTTTTGCCTCAAGCTCTTCGTGGCCGACCACTGCGGTAAGCCACAGGTCTCCCTGCAATTGGACCCCGCTTTCTTGTATCGCCTTTACCGCGGCCAACGCTGCGGCCATCCCGCCCTTCATATCCGTAGCCCCTCGGCCGTAGATGCGATTGCCCTCGCGATAACAGGGCGGACAATTGCCGAGGGGGATCGTATCGAGATGACCATTGAGCATCAAAGCCGGACCATCCCCTGCCCCGGATAACTTGGCATAGAGATTATTGCGCCCGGGACTCACCTCGCGCACATCGACCTCTAAACCAATATCGCGCATCATGCCCTCGTAGACGCCG
>DQLG01000652.1 GCA_015660315.1 Candidatus Latescibacterota bacterium | reverse complement strand
TTCAGCCCCTAGACGAGGAAAAACAAGAACGCCGACAAGCAATAACCCACCCCCCAATGCCACCGCTCTCGCCCTATGCGCGACAAAACCATCGACCAGAGGTCTATACCACCGCAACAAACACGCTGCCAGCCAGCTTTCTTGCTGCCCTTCCCCGTCCCGCCGCGCGGCGGGACGGCGCATTAAAACCTGCGACAACATCGGTGCGACAAATAGTGCAAAAACCAGGGAACCCAGCATCGCCAAAGCCACGGTATACGCCAAGGGCCGAAAGGTTTTTCCCTCGACGCCCTGTAGCGTGAACAGCGGCAGGAATACGATGATTATGATCGAAATCGCGAAGACGACAGGCCGGCCAACTTCGCCGCACGCGCGCGCCACAACCTTTATGCGCAATTCATCGGGGTCCGCCTTGCGCAACATCCGGTCGACATTCTCCACCATCACAATCGTGCCGTCGACCATCATACCAATCGCGATCGCCAGCCCGCCCAACGACATCAGATTCGCCGAAATGCCCAAATAGTTCATCCACAACGTCGCAAAAAGAGCGGAGAAAGGAATCGACAGTCCGACGACAAGACTCGGGCGCACGCTACCCAAAAACACCACCAACACGACCACCACCAGCACAATGCCCTGCACCAAAGCATCCGTAACAGTTTCGACGCAAGCGACCACCAAGGTCTTCTGCTCGTAATACGGGACCAATCGCAGCCCCGTCGGCAAGATCTGATTGATCTCAGCCATCTTGTGCTCTACTTGCCCGATTACCGTCGAAGAATTGCTGCCGAATAGCTTGACCACCATCCCCGCGACGACCTCGCCCAGGCCATTATAGGTCTGTACACCTCGACGTTCCGCGCCGCCGATTCGCACCTCGGCCAATTGTTTGAGAAAAGTCGGCGTGCCGTCGGACGCTTTTATAACGATTTCTTCGATATCTTCGATCGAAGAGAGCAAACCGACCGATCGCACTACAAACTCCTCGGCGCCACGTTCTATAAATTGCGCACCAACATTGAGGTTATTTGCCTCGATCTGTTCGAGCACTTCCGCGAGCGTCACCTGGTAGCGCAGCAAGGCGTCGGGCTGGACTACGACGTGATACTGCTTCTCATAACCACCGATGCCCAACACTTCCGTTACGCCCGGCACCGTCTGCAAATGCGACTTCACCAACCAGTCCTGAATCGTGCGTAACTCCTCCAATGTGCGCTCGCCCGTCTCGTCTTGCAGATAATAGAACAGCACCAAACCCATGCCCGTGGAAATCGGCCCCATCTCGGGCTCGCCGAAGCCGGCGGGAATCTGTTCGCGCGCCTCCTGCAAACGCTCGCCGACTAACTGTCGAGCAAAATAAATATCCACCCCGTCGGCAAAATAAATATTAACCACCGAAAGACCGAAGTTAGAGACCGAGCGAATATTATCTATGCCGGGCAATCCATTCATCGAGATTTCGATGGGATAAGTCACATAGGTTTCTATCTCTTCGGGCGCGAGCCCTTCGGTAACCGTAAACACCTGTACAAGATTCGGAGAGACGTCGGGAAAGGCATCTACGGGCAACTGCCGATAGCTATAATAACCTGCCGCCATCACCAAGACGGCCAACACACCCACTAAGAGTTCGTTCCTGAGTACAATGCCTATGATTTTATCGATCATTTTTCACCGCAATCAATGGTTGTGGCCGTCGCCAAACGAGCCCTTGGCCAGTTCGGCTTTCAGCGTAAACGCGCCCTCGACCACATAGCGCTGGCCTGCTGCCAAACCAGCGACGATTTCGACCTCGACCTCGTTGCCGCGCCCCACCCGCACTTTTTGTGGCTCAAACCCTTCCGGCGTCTCAACAAAAACTACCATTTCGCCCTCTATGGTCTGCAGGGCCGACTTGCGAATTAAAAGCGGCACCGAATGCGCTTCCACCGCCACCAGGCCGGCAACAAACGACCCCGGCCGCCATTGGCCGTTTTCATTCTTGAGTTCCAACCTCGCCACCGCCGTGCGCGTCACTTCGTCCACCACCGGACTGACATAGGATATCTTTCCTGTGACCGTCGAACCGTCCTCCTTACTGATGCGCACGCTTTGACCAGGTTGCACGGAAGATAGATCCTTCTGGTAAACCGTGAGCTTTACCCACACCGAGTTCAAGTCGGCGATAACAAAGGCTTCGGCATCGTCCTTAATTACCTCGCCCAGCGCTATGTGCTTCTCGATAACTGTCCCTTGCAATGAAGCGCGCAGTTCGTAGCGCGTGAAATACTCGTCCTCGTCAAAGGTCAGCACCTGCAAATAGGCGTTGGGAAAACCCAACGCGTGCAGCTTTTGCTCGGCGGCGCGCATTTCGATGCGTTGCTCGGCCAGGTTTTGCTCGGCGGCCAGGTAGTCGCGCTCGGACGAAATGGACTCCCGCCAGAGTTTTTCCTCGCGGGTGAAAGTCTTCTCTGCCAGCCCGAAGCGTTCCCTGGCGACCAAATAGGTCGATTTCAATTCCGCCAGTTCCCGACTCTCCAACTCAGCCAACACATCCCCTCTTTTCACCTGGTCCCCAAGCCTCTTATACACCCCCCGCGCCACCCCGGACACGCGGGGCACTACATGGACCAAGCGATCCGGATCGATGACCACTTCACCCGGTAAACGCGTATATTTCGCTAAATTACCCGGCCCTGCTTCGCCAATTTCAATGCCGAACTCTCGTATCGCCTCGGCATGCAAACGCACCACATCTTCGCTCTGATGTTCTTCGTGCCCATCTTCGTCATGGCCCTCTTCTTCAACATGAGGATTCTTGTTGGCTACTTCAGCTATGCCAGGGCGGATTCCTACCGATCCCACCAGCATCAGAGCCACTAGCCAACCTGCAAAGACCGACGTCCTGTAATTTGATTCTTTCATATAAACCATCCTTTAGTAGCTCGTCGTATCATTCAACGGACCGCCGGTAGCCATTTCTAAACGGTAGAAAGCCGTGCGAAAATCAAAGAGGGCCGCGACATATTCCTCGTGGACTTCGCTCAGCGTTTTCTGCGCGCCCAATAGTTCCAAATAGCTCAACTTGCCCTCAGCATAACTGCGGCCAGCGACCTCAGTACCACGTTCAGCTTCATGCAAAATGCCTTTTTCGAAAAGTTCGACCCGCTTGCGCGCGCTCTCCACTCCTAACAAGGCGCTTTCTATTTGCAATAACACCTGGTAGCGCACCCGATCCTGCTCTGCAACCGCCTGGCCCACCACCGCCTTGGCTTCAGCTAGTCTACCGCGCTGTTTCGCCGCCCCCCAAAGTGGAAAATCCAAGGCCACTGCAACGCGCCAAAAATCCTCTCCACCGGCGGCTCCGCGTATACTTTGGCGAAAAATTCCCAAGTTCAAATCGGGCATCAGCCCCGCACGTGCGGCTGATCGCGCCGAATAGCTGCTGATCACGGCCCAGTCGCTACCGAGCAGATCCGGTCGACGTTCCATGCCCAGTTGTTGCAGCTTTTCCAATGGCAATAAACTCGGCTGACCTTGCAAGTCGCCGCGCAACTGCAAAGGCGCCTTATTGGGCCGAGCCAATAGCGTATTCAACTCGACTTTGGCTACCGATAAATCCCCGCGCGCCTCAACCATGCGGTTAGCTGCGCGCCCCGCTTCGACTTCGGCGCGCAACACTTCGAGCTGCACTACATCACCCGCTGCCAGACGCCGTTGCGCTTTCGCAAAAAAATCTTGCGCCAGCTGCGCGTTCTGTTCTACATATCCGACCCTCCGCTCGGCGAAGAGCACGCGATCGAAAGCCAATTTTACGCGGGATTGAATATCGAGACGCGTCATTTCAAGCACCGCCAGACGCGTAGCCTGCGCCGCCTGGCTGGCCGCCTGGCCGCGCCGCCACCATTTGAGCGGAGATTCAACCCGTTGCGTAACGCCGAAACTGCGCTCGCCGAAATCACTGGTACGAGTTATGCCAGATAATTCTTCGTATTCCAGCTTAAATTGCGGATCCGGCAAGGCCCTGGCTTGAGTGACGCGCGCCCGCGCTGCGTCCCACATCTTTTGCGCAGCCATAACTTCCGGATTCTGCTGCAGTGCCAAACCCACCGCCGTTTGCCGGTCAAACTCAAACGTCTGGGCATATGCCACATCGGCTAATATTCCGCAATTAACACTGCTTATTAGCACAATGGCGGATAGTACATGTCGATACATAAGTTCCCCTTAATAAAAATCAAAGCATCCAGAGCAAAGCGTCTTTGCATGCCAC
This sequence comes from Candidatus Latescibacterota bacterium, assembly GCA_015660315.1. Lineage (GTDB taxonomy): Bacteria > Latescibacterota > UBA2968 > UBA8231 > UBA8231. The sequence goes on along the minus strand of DQLG01000652.1, from coordinate 1,506 downwards.
AGTAAGCCACACCTGCAACTACGCGCAAAGATCCACTTTGTGCAGAGGATCATGCGCAGTTGCGAAAAACGATACGCTGGGAAATCAGATCAGGAGAATAATAGTGCGGAGTGAAACGAGAGGATCTTTAGCAATAGCGGACTGTTGCAGGGGTACCGCTGGCTTTTTATCTAAAATGGCCAATCGATGACAACTTGTACGAGCGGCGAAAAACTGCGATTTGACGATTTTTTCTTGAGCGGGAATCACCAGGGTCTGTCGGCCGGCGACGGTATCCAGGCCGGCCGACACTAGAGCAATATCGGTGCAAGGCCCGCAATGATCGCCCGCCAGCGCATCCTGCGGCATAAAAACAGCGTCAGGCGACGCTACAGCCACTACGAATACTTCACATGTCAAATCCGCCGAAGCCGTCTCTAACTCCATATGCCCGTCCTGACCGAGACATAGCACCAACCCGTCCACGCGTACGGCAAACGTAAATAGATAGGCCAGCAGGGCAAAGCGGGCGCAGAAGGGCTTTAGCTTATTGGCTTCCATGATATAGTACAATAAATCTGCGCCCGTTAAGGCGCAAGCCCACTAAAGACATTGTTCGTTATACCACATAATTTATGGAGCCGCCGGTAAAGGTCATTTTCGATTGCACTTTCTTATTACGAACTTGCAGCCAGACCACATATCGTCGACTGCACATACCTTTATATCAACCAAACCCAATGGCAATGCAGCACTACGGATTTCGCCCTCCGTCAGATCCGAAGACACTCCCGATGATTTCTTAGGCCAAGGAATCCAGCTCATTCCGTTGCTCGGAATGAGCTCCATCATAGACGCCGAGCCAGTGATAGACTGCACGCACACATCTCATATGTATACACCGCATACCTTCTATCGCTCTTTCCACCCGTAGACCGCCTGCGAATTGCGCCAGAAGAAATTCTCCGTCGCCTCCGTGCCCTTCTCAGCGAAATACGCGCGCACCGTGCGAATACAACGCGCATAGCTCCCCGCCCGCTCGCACACCGGCCAGTTGCTGCCGTAAAAGAGCCGGTCTTCGCCAAAAATATCCCACATCGCGTCCAGCGCCGGGCGATAGTATTTGGCCCCCACCGGCGCCGGTTGCTCCACGCTATTTTCCATCAGCGCCGAAACCTTCATCGTGGTATGCACATGCTCGGCCGCCCGGCGCATATTCGCCATCCACTCGTCTGAGGGCAACTCGCCGTTGACCGTTACACCGCTGACGTGCTCCAAAACAATCTTCAAATCTGGCACCTGTTCCTGCAGGGCAAAAAAACCATCGGGACTCTTCCAGGGGAAATTCACATCCACGACCAGCCCCTTATCGGCGACCCGGCGCATATTGTCGATAAAATCACCCTGAGACACATCCTCGAAATTGCCGCCCCAAAAGCGGATCCCCTGAAAAAGTGGATCCGCAGAGAAACGCTCCAAGTCGCGGGCAAAATTTTCGTCACCCGGCTCCAGCCGCCCCACCAACCC